>NHHF01000110.1 GCA_002171155.1 Betaproteobacteria bacterium TMED156 | reverse complement strand
TTCATACTGATAGATTTGAAATCACATTTATCTTCGACAAAGTTGGGTGGTCCACCCATCCAACACATCATTGTTATCAATGTAAAAGGTTCTAACATATAATAGTATTTAACAAATCTGTAACATTTCAAAAACACTAATAAAATAAATAGTATGATGACGCAGTATCGCAGTATTTTTATTTCAGATGTTCATTTGGGCACCAAAGGCTGTCAAGCAGAAGTACTTGACGATTTCCTTCGCAACAACAATTCAGAAAAACTGTATCTTGTAGGTGACATCATCGACGGATGGAAACTGCAAAAAAGAATTTATTGGCCACAGGAACATTCAAACGTGATTCGTAAAATCATTGGCAAGGCACGCAAAGGTACCAAAGTTTACTACCTACCCGGCAACCACGATGAGGTGTTACGTAAATGGATGGACATGGATCTGCGTTTTGGCAGAATCAAAATTGTACCAGACCGTGTTCACAAAGGAGCGGATGGCAAAAAATATTATGTGGTGCATGGTGATGCCTTTGATGGCATCACAAGGTTGGCACCATGGGTGGCATGGTTGGGCGATCATGCCTACACAGTCACACAAGAGATGAACAGGTGGTACAATCAAGCAAGGAAAAGACTTGGCATGGGCTATTGGAGTTTTTCAAAGTTCCTCAAACACAATGTCAAAAAAGCAGTGGACTTTATTTTCAAATATGAACAAAATGTCACAGAGTATTGTGCGAAGCAAGGTTATGCTGGTGCAATCACAGGACACATACACACTCCTGAGATAAAAAAAGTAAACGGTGTTGTGTACATGAACTGCGGAGACTGGGTAGAAAATACCACAGCACTAGTAGAGCACCATGATGGTCGCTTTGAGATTGTTGAATGGAAAATAAAATGAAAGTTGTAGTTGTTACTGATGCATGGTTGCCACAGGTCAACGGTGTGGTCACAACACTGTCTAACATAATGAAGAATCTGCCAGAGCATGAGTTCACGGTGATTGATCCCAGTCAATTCAAAACAATATCAGCACCAAAGTATCCAGAATTAAAATTGGCATACAATCCTTGGCAGTTAAAAACAAAACTAGATGCACTAGAATTTGATGCCATACACATTGCCACAGAAGGACCATTGGGATTATTCGCAAGAAACTATTGTGAAAGTAGACACGTCAACTATACCACAAGTTATCACACAGACTGGCCCAATTTCATCAACAAGTTTTATGGCATACCATGTTCATGGACCATGTGGTGGATGAAACTGATTCATAGGAATGCCAAACGAATACTAGCAACCACACACAGCATGAAAAAAGAACTTGAACAAGCAGGACTACAAAATTTGGTTGTGTGGGGCAGAGGTGTTGATCAAAGCATATTCACAGATGAAGTCAAAATCAAACGTGGCAAAAAACCTTTGTTGATATCAGTCAACAGAGTTTCGTTTGAAAAAAACATAGAAGCATTTTGTGAACTGTCCACAAACACAGAATGGGATTGTGTGGTGGTAGGTGACGGACCTGCTAGAACAAGTTTAGAAAAGAAATATCCAAATGTTGAGTTTGTGGGATACAAGCATGGCAAAGAACTGGCCAAATGGTATGCTGGTGCTGATGTAAAAGTGTTTCCTTCACGTGTGGACACATTTGGTTTGGTAATGATTGAAGCAATGAGTTGTGGTACTCCAGTTGCTGGTTTTCCATGCAGAGGACCGGTAGATGTAATTGATCAAGGAGTGACTGGGTACATGCACGAATCACTAGAAGTAGCAGTACAGCAGTGCTTAAAACTGGACACAGACACCATTAAACACACAGCCAAGCAGAAATTTACTTGGCCCAAATGTGCTGAAATATTTGTTAATAATCTAATTAAATTATAAAAAAAAGGTAGGGTAAATTAATACCCTACCCTTCTTATACCATACAACAAGTTCGCGATTAGTTGTATTTTTTGTCTTCTTCATCTTCGTCGTCATAGTCTACGTCTTCGATGTCATCATTTTCATCATATTCAAAATCGTCGTCATCATCTTCGTAGTCTTCTTCTTCGAAATCATTTTCGTCTTCATCTTCGTGATCTTCGTCTTCGTCCTCACACTCGCAAGGTTCTTCATAACAATCTTCACAGTTGTCTAATTCTTCATCTGTGTAATCTGTGTCATAATCTTCATCTTCAAATTCATGACCCATCTCTAATAGATCAACTAATCTGTCGATCTTTTCTTCTAATGTGTCTATTCTGTCGTTTAATTGCTCAATGATGTTTCTATCCATGTCTACTACTCCTATATAGATTTAGTAAAAGTCAATAGTATTTAGGTGTATAGATGCCTATATAAAAACGCAACATATATGGTTAACTAATCTGTTAAAAACTTTTTTCTTGCATTAACAGATAACATTTTGTATAATTAAATACATGTATAAACCATTACCAGACGGCATAACAATTAAATCTTCAAAAGTACAGGGTTTAGGTTTGTTTGCAACAAAAGACTTTGACGCTTACACAATCTTAGGTATTGTNCATGTGTTGGATAAAAATTTCCCACACGGCAGTATAAGAACAGCCTTAGGTGCTTTTTACAATCATTCAGACGATCCAAATTGCAAAAATGTAAAAGGTTTTTGGCATCAACTGCCTGTGAAGTATTTGCAAACAATTAAACCAATCAAAGCAGGCGAAGAATTAACAGCAAAGTATACGTTATATCACGATTTCAGCTAAAACAGGCCAGAGGTCAGACCGGCGAATATTGCATTATAATTGTATGTGCGGTTAAATTTTTAGGAAGTCCTGTTTTAATGTAAAACTCAACATCAAATCACTTCGTGATTTTCATATTCGTTTTCCCATTACACTAATCCACCGTGCCAACGCGGTCCTAGATTAGTGCCAAGGAAGGCCACAGGCCTTCACTGCAACACCACTGCTGGCCCACGTGGGGGACATTGTGAATGGCGAGTGGATAGTGCGTGGTGCCTTATGGACAACATGTGACAGAGTAGGGACTTACTCGAGAATATTCTGACTCGATGGATGTGCAAAACTAATCTGAATTGAGCGGTTCTGACGGTAGTTTATTGAAGTCCTAGAGTTGAATTAGGCGTGTGACCTATTAGAGTTGAACATGTGTGCTAGAGTGATCTATACGCANNNATATTGATACACGATACGCCTACTGCACTCGCACAGCCGCCGAGGGGCCTAAATGCGGATAAATCCGCAAGTAAAGGCTACGCCTTATTTGTAGATGTCTAGCACCTGGCTAACTACCGGATGTCNNTCTATGTGTTCCTGACCGAACTGTATGGTGCTGATTAATGAATAACGACTTGGGTCTTTGCTGTAACGTTCTATGAACTCCTGTAGACCATTCTTTTCATAACCCCTGTCATGCTGTTGTAAATCACCAGTCACCAACAAACGTGAGTTGTCACCTATTCTTGTGAGCAACATCTTCATCTGTTCCGGAGTAGCATTCTGCATTTCATCAGCAATGATCCAGCAGTTCTTGAACGTCCTGCCTCTCATGTATGCCAATGGTGCTATCTCTATCTTCTCCGTCTTCATGAAGTATTCCGTCTGTTTGGGTGACCAGTGTTCTCTAAATATGTCTACTATAGGTCTTATCCATGGTGACATTTTGTCTACCAAACTACCAGGGAGAAATCCATGTTTTTCATCCACGCTCACAGCAGGTCTCGTGATAACAATACGTTCAATGTCTTTGGCTTTGAACGAACTTATTGCTTCCTGTACTGCCAGATACGTCTTCCCAGTTCCTGCAGGGCCAAGGGCGATCAATATGACCTTGCTCCAGTCAGTCAAGTATCTGTGATATAAACGTTGCTGTTCGTTGCGAGGTTGTATCTGTTTATAAGTTGGCGAATAAACATCCTCGGGGAACTCTTGATGCTCATGATATTTCTTTGATCTTCTGTTTTTACGTGCCATGATTAAGCCTACACTAATATTTAAGGTTAATCACACCAGTTAAAACTACTGTGTTAAATTACTTGCCGCCAAGTATGCCTTTTGCAATCTCATACCAATAGATGCCGGATTCACGCAACAACTCATTCTGTGTTCTAAGTTTTTCCATTTTGTTTTTTATTTTNGTGAATTGCCTACCTTTGATGTTTGTGTCAGAACTCAAATGATCAAGTACTTGATCAATCTGTGGGCATGTGTACTCTGGAACTTTGGGTGCTTTTCTTTTCAACGTTGAAAACTTCTTACGTTTCGTTCGCGGCTTTACTGTATCATTGTCATATGCTTGTAACAACTTTGCTGAATACCATTTGTATGCGTCTTTAAAAAAGACTCTAAACAACATAAAAACTGCCCCTCTAACAATTATTTAAGAGCATATGGTATAGTAGTTAAACCTATGTTTAACTTTAAAAGTTTACGTTGTAATTTAATAGCCAATGTGTGTGCTTCGGTGTGGCTACTGCAAAAGATTCTAAGTCAGATACTTGTATGTCACCTCTTGTAAGAACACGATCTAAATTTATTCCATGCTGTGTTGGTTGACTGTTGCCCCATTTACCTTTTTTCATGAATGTGATCAAGTCATCTGCATGACTGGTAAAGTTATTCTTTTGGATTAAAGATTCATGTGTCGGATCAGTCAACGCAGGCATATGAAAATCTGCACCTATCAAACATTTTTCTTTGTGTGTAATATTATCAAAAAGATATTTCATGTCATGCCATGTGTCATCTTTTGTTAATTTTGCACCAGAACAACATTCATCCGTGCAATCATGACATGGCAATGCTGAAACAATTTGCATATCATTTATTACAACAGAGACTGCCTTACCACCTTGATGTTTATCCCAACCTTTCTTCAATGATTCTCGACTTGGTAAGTCAATATCACGAGCATCATCAAACATTATGTTTGACGCAATCACAATGCTAACATCATCACCATACCCTTGTCCGGCACAATGAACGTGTTCGAAATCTAAATTCCATAATTCATCGGTCATGATGCGTTGCAAAATACAAACGTCAGAGTCTTTGGTATGTTTTTGAAAATAATCCCAACCATACGTTTTCATATGATTTGCATTCCATTGTGAAATTTTTAGTTTCATCCTCCGCCTCCGAACCCTGTCCAGTTCCATGGGTCCTTGAATTTGTCTTCATCATTCTTGTAAGGCTTGCTCAAACATCTAATAAACAATCCAACCAGTACACCAATTAATAACCAAGTCATACTATCTTCCAATTGATGTGTTTTGTTTTCATTTCGTTTCTTGTTTCCCAATATTCATCTTCATCTAATTTTTTCCACCACCAAACAAAACGAGACATCAAGTTACCATTATGATCTTTGGCGTAACATACTTCAACTGGTGTATAAACTTTTAGTTTGAAGCTATTACTCCATCTTTGTACATCTTCTATACGCCAATTATAACTATTAGCATCAGTTTGTGACCAATTAAAATTACACTTGGCTCTTACAAGCATAAGTCCTCCAGGTTTTAACCACGAAGCACATTTTTTTACATTCTGTTCTACTTCATCTCTTCTGCCTGTGTGTAAACTGCCATGGCATATCATTACGTCAACTGAATTTGGTTTTATAATTCCTTTTGCTTCCATGTCGTCATAGTTTCCGATGTAGTCAACACCTTCGATATCTCTTGCATCAAAGCCAATTAAATTTTTAATATGACCTTTGAAATGATTTTTATCACAACCAGCATCAACAACTAGTTCAGGATTCATTTCATTTATAAAATCAACAAGAGATTTTTTTGCTCCCGGCCATGCTGATATCAAAGTTGGATCATTTTTAACTGATGGTATCCAATCTTCATATTGTTCTTCTAAGCCATCTTTTTCTTTTTTTATATTAAACTTGTTAATATCTTTTTTCATTGTATTGGATCCATATGTAATTCATTTATGTTAATATTTTCCGGAGCATCTATTATCCATTTAATATATTCTGCCGCCTGTGTAACATTCATTAATTTTCTGTTAGGATGTTTTGCATTTACTTTTTTTGTATCTAGTGATCCAAATGAAATGTAACTGACTTTGATACCACTACCTCCCCAAATACCTAACATAGCAAATTGATGACTCATACTTTTTAATGCTTTTTTCTCTTGTGGATAAATCCATTCTGCACCTTTTGTTGAACGGTCAACTGTAGAACCAATATTAATAATGTGTCCTTGCTTTTTATTTTCTTTCCATTTCTTCCATACAGTTTCTAAAACTAAACTTTGATTGAATTGGTGTAACGCACTGCTATTAATAAAAACATCATAATCTAAACTAGACTGTGCTATTATACCACGGCCGTCTTTAGTACATAAGTCATAACTGTTTGTTCTACTAACAAAGTCTGTTTCTGGACATACTAGAGCAAATTTTTCTGCCAATCCATACTTAGGATTACCTGTCATTAATATTTTCATATTAATATACCCTGGCCTTTGGTGGTATGGCTTCCATTTCGTTTGTCAATGGTTTAAGTGCTACTGCTCTGTAACCAATTCTACTATTGTGCCCACCCATCCATGCTAGTGTGTGCTTCATCCAATTTTTATCATCACGTTCTGGATAATCATCTCTTGAATGTGCACCTCTTGATTCTGTTCTTGAGAAAGCAGATTTCAAAGTTACCTGTGCCTGTAGTAAAAGATTTTCAAGTTCCATAGCTTCAGTTAAGTCTAAATTAAAAATCATTCCTTCTTCTTTGACAACTCCTTGTCTAAAGTCTTCTAAAGGCTTTTCCATTTCATTCATGCCGACACTGATATTTTCACCTGTTCTAAATACTGCGGCTCTTCTTTGCATAATGTCTTGCATTCTTTCTCTAACGTCTGCTAAATTTACATCTGATCTTTTTGTGTGTATTTCATCTATTCTTGCTAATGCTTTATCAACTGCTTCTTGTGTTGACTCTTGTACATCACCATTTGGTTCTAAAATAGTTGAACATCTATTTGCGGCCGCTTTACCAAACACTACTAAATCAATTAATGAATTTGATCCTAATCTATTTGCTCCATGCACACTTACACATGCCGCTTCACCAATTGCCATTAGTCCTGGAACAGTCTGTACGTCATCATTATTGTCAAGTGTTATTACTTCTGCATTTAAGTTTGTTGGTATGCCACCCATGTTGTAGTGAACAGTTGGTACAATGTTTATTGGTTCTTTTCTAACATCAACACTGCCAAACTTTTTTGCTTCTTCTACAATGCCTGGTAGCCTTTCCATTAATATTTTTTCATCTAAGTGCATCAAGTTTAAATGCACATAATCTTTATCTGGTCCACAACCTCTGCCTTCATTTATTTCTACAGTGATTGCTCTTGCAACAACATCTCTTGATGCAAGGTCTTTGGCGTTGGGAGCATATCTTTCCATAAACCTTTCGCCTTCTGAATTAGTTAAGTATCCACCTTCACCTCTGGCACCTTCAGTGATTAAACATCCTACACCATATATACCTGATGGATGAAATTGTACGAACTCCATGTCTTGCATAGGTAGTCCTGCTCTTAATACCATACCTCCTCCATCACCTGTACAAGTGTGAGCTGATGTGGCACTTTTATAAACTTTACCATATCCACCTGTAGCTAAAACAGTCATGTTGGCATCAAACTGATGTATCTCACCTGTCTCTAAACAAATAGAAAGTGAACCTGTACACTTGCCATTGTCCATTAATAAATCTGTTGTGTAATACTCATCAAAAAATTTAACATTTTGTGATAAACATTGTCCGTACAATGTGTGCAGTATAGCATGTCCTGTTCTGTCTGCCGCGGCACATGTTCTTTGTACTATACCTTCTCCGTAGTTAGATGTCATACCACCAAATGGTCTTTGATAAATTTTACCATCTTGTGTTCTACTAAATGGAACACCATAG
>NHHF01000109.1 GCA_002171155.1 Betaproteobacteria bacterium TMED156 | reverse complement strand
AGAAAGAAATCAAAATTAGTTTAATAGAAATAAAAAAAAAATTTACTTGAAAAGAACACTTTTTATTTTTTTTCATTTTCATGTCCTGCGCTTGCCGAGTCTTGACCAGCATTGGGGTCATTCTCGTTTTCAGGTTTTTCTGGTGAATCTTTACTTTCTTCAGCTGCAATTTCACTGGCTGGAGGTGGGGGTGGAGGTGGTAATGCAGCACTTTTAAGTGGTGCCTTTAGTGCTAAAGCTACCTGAAAAACTACGGAAGCAGTTGTGTTCGGTACTGTTAAATTCCATTTGCCAGGAGTTTGATCCCCTTTTAGGGTTAATCCAGCACCCATCTGCTCTGCATGAAAACTAAAAGACATAACTCTTCTACGCTCATTCTTACAGTCATATTCAACCAAGACTCTTCTTGATTTTTCATCAAGTGGACCCTTTTCTTTGAGATCTTGTAATTCCCAGACTCGCAGTAAGTTACCTTCTTTTTTTATTGAATCCCTATCAATATAAAAAACGGTTCCATCTGCACCTTCTGTTGCTTTCATCCACATAAGTTTTCCAAGTTAAATTTATTTAATGGTTAGTCAATGATACAAAAATTAACAAAGTTATAAAACAAAAGTTATCATTAACGAATGATAATGGCATGGTTATCCTCAAAAAAAGATAAAAACTTACAATCTTTTCAAGTTCAAGCTAAAAAAGATTTCGACCTGGCATGTAATTTTGATGAAGACACAAGAGAAAGAAAATCAATTCGAATAAAAATTGCTCTTAGATGTAGAGCTGTAATAGACAAAACTTTTGTCGAAGGTGCTGAGAAATTTGCAAAATATAAAACCGACAAGCTGAAAGCTATTTGGGATCAAAATAAGTTACCTCCTGAGCCTGAGGCTTCTTCATTTCAAACTATCAACTCAATGAATGGTGAGATTATTGGGTACATACCAAAAGAATACGCCAATCAAATTTTTAAAATTGCTGGTGACTATCAAAATGAGGAGATTACAATTCAATCGGCTATTAGACAAACACAATTTATTGCTGATGAAATCTCATCAAGATTATCCCTAGAAGAATCCTTCAAGACCCTCAACTTTCTGAGAGAAGAATTTAAATCATCCAGTTCAGAAAAAGATTAGAATATTATCTTGATTGCACATTTTGAAAGATAATAAATTGTACCGAATAATTATTTTACAATTCATAGTTATATTAATTTTAATTTGGCTTGTGACTATTTATGGAAAAGACGAGTTTCAAAAAGATATCAATGAAGAAATAATTGAGATTGATCAATCAAAAGTCATAGGGAATAAAATATGGCTTTCAAAGATATCCCAAGACTCAATTGGTATGTTTGCAGAGCAACCATATAAAAGTACATTTCAAAAAAAAGAAGATTATCACGGCATTGTTGTAAATTTTGAAGATCTAATTGAGGCAAATAAACATTACAATTTAAACAAAAGTAGGCTTACCGAATTTGAAATAATTTTAAGTCAAAAAAAACAAGATCTTGGAAGAATGTATGGGCTTTACAACTCTGGTAGAAGAGTATCGAAAAGACAACTTGAATTATCAGAATTAGAATACGAAGAAGCAAAAAGAAGACTTAGTGAAACTCAGTCTGAAATTGAAGCAATAAGTCAAAGTGNCAAATTAAACTGGNCTAACAAATTATCCAATGGATTGGGCAAAAAAAGTGGTCTTTTATACGAAGTAGTCAATGGAAAATCTGATATTGTTCGAGTTTCGATTCCTTCAAGCTCTAATATAAATAAATACTCTTGGTTTGTTTACCCGTCAGGTTTAGACCAAAGTGTTAAATTTAAAGCTACTTTACTTGGTCCTTCTGGTGTTGGGCTTAGAGGTGAAACTGGAGAAACTTGGCTTTTAAAATCAAATACATTGAATCTTGCAACATCTTCCTCTGTTGTTGTTGAGGCCATTAGCAAAGATAAAATTCCCGGAGTTCTGATTCCTGAAAATGCATTTGTAAGATTTGCAGGTGAATCTTGGGTATATGTTAAAAATGATAAAAACTATTTTGAAAGGATTTTAATAAAAACAAATTACTCAAACAAAAATGGCATTTTTTCTACAAAAATAAAACCTTATCAACTCGTAGTAACAATAGGTGCTCAAACATTACTCTCCGAAGAGTTGAGACATCAAATCAAAAATGAAAATGAGGATTAAAATTGTTAAAACGAGTTGTAACCTTTTGTGTTAAAAATGCATCTACAATTTTTGTAATCGGTTTGACTATCTTTTTTTATGGAATTTATTCAATACAAACTGCAAAGTTAGATATTTTTCCGGAATTTGCCCCTCCTCAAATTGTCATTCAAACCGAAGCCCCTGGCTTTTCTTCTGAACTGACTGAGTTATTAGTAAGTAAACCTATAGAAAAAAGTTTAGTTGGTCTTTTGGGCATAAAATCAATAAGATCTCAGTCAACTCCAGGGCTGTCTGTAGTTACTATAATTTTTGATGATAAAAACAGTATTTTCTTAAACCGTCAACTTGTTAATGAACGTTTATCTTTAATTTCTAATGATCTTCCTAAAAATGTTTACACTCCTGAGATAACTCCCATTACATCTTCAGCAAGTTCCATATTAGGATTTGGAATTACTTCTGAAACACGGTCTTTAATGGATCTTAGAGAGGTTGCAGAACTTTCAATTAGACCAAGCATAATGGGAACTGTTGGTGTTGCTGATATTCACATCTTTGGTGGTGATGTGAGAAACAGACAAATAGAAATAATTCCTAAACTTCTCCACAATTCCAAAATAAGCATCGAAGATGTAATTGATTCCGTAAAAAAAAACTCAGTAATTACTGCAATTGGATTTTTGGAAAACAACAACCAGCGAATTGAAGCTTCAGTTAAAACCAAAAATCAATCTATTAGTGATTTAGAAGCTATTGCAGTAAAATCTTTTGACTCTAGGCCAATTCTATTGGGTGATATTTCAACAATAAGTGACCAACCTGCCCCTGCAATAAGTGTGGCATCAATCAATGGTGTGCAAGGAGTATTTATAATGGCTCAAGGTCAATTAGGTGCAGATACTTATAAAACTACATTAGCATTGGAAACAAAGTTAAATGAATTAGTGCCAATGTTTGAAAGAGAAGGAGTCACTTTACACAGAAATCTTTTTAGGCCAGCTAACTTTATTGAGGAAGCTGTTACGAATGTGCAAAGAGATATTCTTATAGGAGCTAGTTTGGTAATTGCAGTTCTTTTTGGATTTCTTTATAACGCTAAAACTGCACTAATTTCTGCAATTGCTATTCCTCTTTCATTACTTACCTCTATTATTATTTTAGTTTTCCAAGGTGTTGCTCTAAACATCATGGTTTTAGGAGGACTAGTAATTGCGCTTGGTGAGGTCGTAGACGATGCAATAATCGATGCTGAAAACGTTTTCAGAAGACTTCGAGAAAATAAAACTTTATCCAATCCTCTTTCTTCAGCTTCAGTAATCATAAAGGCATCACTTGAAGTCAGACATTCAATCATTATTGCAACATTAATTGTCGTATTAGTATTTACCCCTTTATTGTTTCTGCCCGATGTTACTGGGAGATTGTTTAAACCACTAGGCCTAGCATATATTTATGCACTTGGATCAAGTTTACTTATTGCAATAACAATAACTCCAGCACTGTGCTATTTACTTTTGAAAAACACTAGTAGTCTCAAAATAAAAGACTCTCCAACAATAACTTGGTTAAAAAATAATTATAAACATATATTAATTAAAATTGAAAAAGCTCCTAAAGAATTAATTGGCATAGTTATTTTTCTTATTATTTCATCCTTAGCCGCTATCAATCTATTTAGATTTGAATTCATTCCAGAACTAAGAGAGGGGCATTATATTGTTCATATGACAGCAATACCTGGTACATCCTCAAAAGAAATGTTGAGGGTTGGCAACATTGTAACTAAAAGAATAAGAGAAATTGATGGTGTTAAATCTACAACTCAATGGGTTGGCAGGGCGGAAAATGGCGCAGACACTTTTGGAACTCACTATAGTGAAATACAAGTTGAGGTTGGTCCGTTAACTGCGTCGAAACAAGAAATAATTGTCAATGAAATTAAAGCCTCCTTAAGCAAAATTCCGGATCAAGGAAATTCAATACCATTTCCAGGATTTGTTTTTGGTATCAATACTTTTCTTGCTGAGAGAATTGAAGAAACAGTGTCAGGTTATGTTTCAGATTTTGTAATTGAAGTAGTTGGTCTTAATTTAACAACAATTGATAAAGATGCTAAAAATATTGCGCATCTACTTTCATCTACTAAAGGATTTAGTAATGTTCAGATTGTTTCACCACTTAGTGCCCCCCAACTAAAAATATCACTGAAAGACCAAAAAATATCAGAACGAGGGCTTAACTCTGAGGAAATTAATAGAATTTTTGGATTAATTTTTCATGGTATTGAGGTGGCCGAAATAATCGATGGTGAAAGAAAAATTCCAATAAGAATTTCAATAAACGATAATTTTCAAAACAAAATCGATTTGATCAAAAATCTAAGATTTATTTCTAAAGATGGTATTAGTTTCAAAATATCTGAAGTTGCAAAACTTGAACTTGAAACTGGTAGATCAAAAATTTTAAGGAATTCTGGAAAAAGAGTTCAGGCTATCACTGCAGATATTGAAAATATTGATTTTAGTAATTTAGAGCAAAAAATTAGAAAATTAATTGATAACAATATTAAATTATCTCAAAATAATTATTTAACTCTATCTGGAACTTCTATAGAAACAAGTTCAAATTTCAAAAGGTTATTGGTGGCTAGCCTAATATCATTCATAGGTGTGATTTTACTTCTAAAGTTTGCAATGAGAACTAATCGGAATCTAATAATCGTACTTTTAAATCTTCCATTCTGTCTTATTGGAGGAGTTTTAGCAGTATTTATCAATGGCGGTTGGCTTTCGATTGGTGCAATGGTTGGATTCATAACACTTTTCGGAATAACTATAAGGAATTCAATAATGTTAGTATCACACTATCACTATTTAGTTGAAACTGAAAAAATGGTTTGGAATTTTTCTACAGCTTTAAAAGGCGCCTCTGATAGACTTCCTTCAATTCTCATGACCGCAATAGTGACAGGACTTGGATTACTTCCTCTGGTATTAGGAAGTGGTGAACCTGGAAGAGAGATTGAAGGACCAATGGCAAGTATAATTGTTAGTGGGCTCATAACATCAACAATTTTAAATTTGCTGATCTTTCCCAGTCTTTTTCTTAGGTATGGAGATTTTTCAAACAATAGATCACATTCTTTTATAAACTAATTTGTAATTTAACTGTGCTTTCAAAGCTTGACGAAAAAAAAATAGTAATTCATACTTAAGTATTAATACTAATAATTTATTTAGTAGAGTGTTAATATCTAAACTATACTCGTCTAGGTACGATTTTATATATATGGCAATAACACTAATTTTATTATTTACTTATGCAACTTATTCTTATAACTAGATCCGACAAATCTCACATTTCACTTAAACTTCATGGGTGGAGATTATGGTTGGCAATTAGTTTATTAGCATCTATCTTATTATTGGTTATGCGATTTGGTATGACATTAAATGCCGAAAGTGGAAGTTTGACTGAGTCGGTCGTTGAATGGTGGAAACTCAGCAGAGAAGACTCGCTTGCTAAAGAGTTAGGAAGCTTAAAAGCAAAAGTCGATTTGCTTGAGTCAACTTTGTCAGTAATTGAAGGTGACGCCTCTGGGCGCCCTGCAGGTGATTATCCTGAGGAACGTCCTCCAAGAATGGAAGAACTAGAAATTAGAGTCCAGAAAATATCACTTGCAATGAAAGATATGATGGATGATAGACAAAAAGTTTTCGAACGCATTTCAACTGGTCCTGCAGCCCACCCCATTAACAATTTTGCTCGGATTTCGTCTGGATTTGGGATGAGAAGAGATCCATTCAGTAGAAGGAAAGCTTTTCACAGAGGTGTTGATTTTATCGCCAAATCTGGTACTCCAGTTTATGCAATTGGAGATGGTGTCGTTGAGGTTATTGGTAGGGTTGGCGGATACGGAAATTTAGTTGAAATTCGCCATAGTCCGCAACTTAAGAGTGCATACGCCCATTTGCAGGGAATTGAAGTTGTTGCGGGAATGCCTGTCAGAGCTGGGCAGAGAATAGCCAGAGTCGGCTCAACTGGAAGATCAACTGGTTCGCACCTTCATTTTGAATTAATACTTAATAAACGGCCTATAAATCCACGTCCTTTTTTAGCAAGAGTAAGAAAGTCAGAAAAAGTCTCAAAAATAAAAATTTCTGAAAGCCAGTAGCATTAACATTAACTGAATTCAAGATGCTTCAACCGAAAAAAAATCCTCTGATTGATGAACCTTTGATAGCAGCTTCAGCTGGCACTTTCAGGAGAGTTAAAACAACTTGGTGGATTCTACTCGGGATTATCAGTATAATTTTGATAACCTGGATTTGGCTAATAAAGTCTTTTGGCGAAGAAGTTTACACTGAAGCATGGTGGAGAGTAAGTATTTCTAGAATTGCCGATTGGCAGTTTCAAAAAAATGTAGGGTTAGAACAATCAAGTCAGTTAAGTGAAAATGTTAAGAATTTGGCTTCTCAGAAAGCTGAAATGCAAGAAAGAATTCAAACTCTTGAGAAACTAGTTCAAGCCACACAATCGAATGGATACCTAAGACAATTTTCTGCTGTAAGACCAGCTGGTGAGAATGGTGTGAATTATGAATTATTAGTTGGAAATCCAAACCCTGGTGTTGTCAAGGATAAGAAAGCAGTTATAAGAGTTATCATACGAGGTGTTGACAATTTAGACCCGCTGAGTCCTGAAAAAGCCATAACAGAGTCTATTAAACGTTTTAGGGTCGCTCAACACAAAATCAAAGTTCCAGAAGTTGCCGAAGCAATCAAAGGTAGACTTGAATCAGCAGTTTCTAATTTCATAATAGCAACAATTCTTCCTTTTGATGATGTCTCGAAATCTGAAGTTATAATTGTTCCAATTTCAACTCAGTAAAAAAAGGGTTTAAAAATGTTTTTCGGACAAAACAGACAAAAAGCAATATCCACCGAAACTTTAGCAACTTTAATGGATACATCCGTAAAAATTGAAGGTAATTTTTTCTTTGACAAAAGTGCAAGATTAGATGGAGTTATTGTCGGTAATATCAAAGGACCAAATACAAAAACTGGAGTATTGATTGTTGGACCTAAAGCCAGGATTGATGGAGATATCTCTTGTCATAGTGTAGTTATTCTTGGTGCTGTATTCGGGGACATAGAAGCTGACCACCTTGAAGTAAGAGCAGGAGCTAAAATTAATGGTGATGTTAGATATTCTGTGATTGAGGTTCACCAAGGCTCAAACATCAACGGTAGGATGGTATTAAAAAACAAAGATTCTGATAAAAATACACCTGATGAGTCTTTGTCCAACACTGTAAACAAGTCTCACAGATCAAAAACAATTAACAAAAATTCTGAATTATCTGTTTCTAATAAAGATCAATTGATAACAAAAGGTGAAAGCAAAAAAAACATTCCACATCAACCATTAAGTTAATCTGGGCTAGGGTAAGTTTCATCGCTTAATTAGATCATAAGCTGCCAAACTAAAACCAACTAACAAAAAGACATTTAGTGCAAATATCTTTAATTGAAAAACATAAACACCAAGAAATAAAGCCAACAGTAATAAAGATATATACCTAAAAAAATTTTTTTTAAAAGAAAATTTCATTGATTTGAACCAAAAGAATTAACCAACCACCTTGCAGTCCTCAATAACCTTGCATCATCATTTGGAGCACCTATTAGCTGAACGCCAAGTGGCATTGAATTATCTAATTTAAGCAAGGGCAAACAAACTACAGGAAAACCACATAAAGACCATAAAGCAGACAAATAAGTATCGTTAAGCCCATTCGTTCCCAATACAGGAGCCCCACTGTGGGTTGCAGGTGCTAAGATTGCATCAAAATGTTCAAAAAAATCAAGGAATGCGTCCTTAACTTTTTCAGAGTTCTCTATTGCCTTTAAATAATCACAACCTGAGATTTTTTTTCCACTAATAATTTTATCTTTAATTCCAGAGCTTAACAAATTTCTGTTTTTCTCAAATTCTTTTGAAAGGGAGTGAGATAGCTCAACTTCATAAATAATTTTGTGTAGTTTTTCTGATTCAGAAATATTATTTGGTAAATCAACCTCACTTAAATTTTTCTTCAAGTATTTAGTTAAAGATCTAAAAACTTTTTTAGTAGATTTTTCAAATTTGTTAAATGATTGATTGTTAACAAAGACGAACTTTGGGTTAAATGGAGGAGTTTGCATAAGGATTTCAAGATAGTTTCTCGATGAATGCCCCATTGTTTTTTCATCAATTCCATCATAACCAGCAATTATTTCTAGAACAAATCCTAGATCTTCAACAGTCCTTGCAAAATACCCAATGGCTTCTGTTGTTGAACTTTTTTTTATAAGTCCGGTGCAAGGTACTAAATTTCTCGAGGGTTTAAATCCATATACTCCACAGTAAGAAGCACTTCTAATGATTGTTGCATTTGATTGACTGCCAACACTTAAAGGGACTAAGCCAGTAGCAACTGCTACAGCAGCTCCACTCATCGAGCCGCCAGGGCATTTTTTTATATCATATGGATTTAATGTCTTAGAACTTCTTTGAACAGCGAATTCTGATATGTGTGTTTTTCCTAAAATAATCGCATCTTCTTTTCTAAGCCTTTCTACAACAGTACTATCATTTGACAATTGTTGGCCTTTATATATTTTTGAACCCAACTCAGTATAAAAATCATAAGTTGAAATGTTATCACTAATACCTATTGGTACTCCAAATAATTTTCCAGTTAGTTTTCCATTTCTTCTCGATGTATCCAAAACCTTTGCTTGATTTAAAACGTATTCCTCTCTAAATTCAGAAAAACTATTAATTTTTTTATCAACCTCAGCAAACGTCAACATGAATTTTTTGTAAAAATCCTCTAAAGAGACTTTTCCTTGTCTTAGGTCGGTGGCCAAACTGGTGGCAGTAAATTCAGGATTAATCAACTAAACCTAATTAAAAAAATCTGGGTTGATAACATTTGGATCATCTGGGTCTATTTCTAGTGTGCTCATGTCTGATGAATAGAAAAAATCTGGAAGCCATGTAACAATTCTTGGCTCTATATAAACCACAATTAGAGAAAAGATTACCATACCTAAAAAAGGAAAACATCCTTTAAAAATTGTCCAAAGTTGTAGTTCTTTAGGAGAAACACCTTTAAGATAATAAGCGGACATTGCCATCGGTGGTGTCAAAAAAGAAGTCTGCAGATTTATTGCAATCAATATACCAAACAACAGTGGATCTACTTGAAAAAAACTCAATAAAGGTAAGAATATGGGAACAAATATAATAATTATTTCCGACCACTCTAGTGGCCAACCAAGAATAAAAATTATCAATTGAGTCAAAAGTAAAAATTGGATGGTAGACAGGTTCAAGCCAAGCATTAAATCTTTTATTACGTTTTCTCCCCCCAAATAAGAGAAAACTGAAGCAAATGTCCACGATCCAACAAACAAAAAACATACCATAGCTGTAGTTTTGGCAGTAAGGTATACAGCTTCTCTGAGAATTGTCCAAGAGAAAGCACCATAAAGTACTGAAAGAGCCCAACCACCAAAAGCACCCATTGCAGCAGCTTCACTTGGTGTAGCCAATCCAAACAAAATAGAGCCAAGTACTGAAAAAATTAGTAAGGCTAAAGGTAAAAAAGATTTGAAAAGCAAAAAAATAGTTTCAAAAAATGAATATTTTTTTTCTGTACTTAACTTAGGAGCAAGGGCAGGATTTAAAAGAACTCTAATAATTACATACCCTAAATAGAGAGTGGCTAAAAGTAGTCCTGGACCAATTGCTGCAGCATAGAGCTTAACAACCGAAATACCAGCAGTTGCAGCATAGACTATTAACATTATGGAAGGAGGTATTAGAATTCCTAGCGTACCACCGGCAGTTATGACTCCTGAGGCTAATTTTTGGTCATATCCCGCTTTAAGCATTGCAGGCAATGCCAAAAGCCCCATAAGTGTCACTACGGCACCAACTATTCCAGTTGCTGTGGCAAATAGAGTACATGTAATTAGTGCTGCTACAGCCATAGATCCAGGCAGGTGCCTAAGACCAACCTGAAGGCTGTAAAATAATTGATCTAAGATATTAGCTCTCTCGATAATGTAGCCCATGAAAAGAAACAGCGGCACCGAAATTAGCACATCATTACTCATCACACTAAAAGTGTTTTGAACAAATAAATAAAAAATTTTATTTTCTAAAAGCAATTGCGCAGGATCATAATATGCATAAAATCCGAAACCTATTCCAACTGCCATTAAAGTAAATGCAATAGGAAAGCCAAGAAAAATGAAGACTATAAAAATTCCCAACATACAGATTGCTAGAATAGGGTCAGTCACTATTTTTTAACCTTGAATCATTGCTTAAATGCAAAGGCAAAGCTTCTACATCCGTTCCTCTTTCAAGCCATTCTCCGGTTGTGATACAATAAAAACATCTCATAACCTCAACAATACCTTGAACAAATAAAAAAAATCCAGAAAATAATATAACTAATTTCAATGGCCAAACCGGCACTCCAATAGGACTGTTGACTGAAACTTCGTTCAAATTATAAGCAGCAATTCCATATTCATATCCTGAAAAGATCATGGCTGTGATTCCAGGGAAAA
>NHHF01000108.1 GCA_002171155.1 Betaproteobacteria bacterium TMED156 | reverse complement strand
TAGACAAAATGGTTTTGGCCAAACTGATGAAAGAGTTAGACGGTTATAAATCAATGGTTGCTGGTGAAACAGATCAAGATGACAAAAAGATGTATAAAGAACGTTTGAGAGATCTTGAGTCCATGATCAAAAATGTCACACGCGGAAGACCTATAGACACAGCACTTCAAGATGAACTATCTGATATGTATGATGCAGTCAAAGATGTCAAGGAAGCATTATCTATTCAAGATAAAATGAAAGCAATGGACGATCTTAAAGCAAGACAAAAAGCTATTCAAGATATACAAATGGATCCAAACACATACAAAGACGAAGAACTTAAAAAAGAATTAATGAGAAAAAAGGCTGAACTTGCTGATATGAAACATAATCTACAGCAAATGGCAAAAAATGAAAATCCAATGTCACCAGAAGACATGGAAAGAATTAAAAAGAATCCACCAGAAGAAATGGGAATTTCAAAAAGTGAATTAGCAGGTATGGCAATGGACGATCAACAAGAATTTGAAGAATACAAAGATGCTGTACAAGATGACATCAAAGATCCTAAGAGCATATACGCAGGTAAATCAACAGAAGAAATCGTTGCAATGCTAAGAAAAGAAGCAGACGGTATTGGTTATGCTGATGTATCAGATGGTGATAGACATCCATCAGAGCCAGAATGGTTAAAAGCAATTGCTGACGAAATGGAAAAATCAAAAACAGAAGCAAGTGGATACGAAGGACAAGCAGAACCATACATGCACACAATTAGAGTTGATGGTGATTATGATATGGACAGAGGCATCACAGACAAAGATTGTGAAGAAATGGAATACGATCTTGCAAAAGGTGGCATCAAAGCACAATGTGATGCAAACGAAATGATGCAAGGTGGCGTAAACATTCACACAATGAGTCCAAAAAGTGCTGTAATTGATGCATTATCAAATGCAGGTTACGAAGTCAACGAGCAAACAGACGACAATATTCAAAGAATTAAAGATCTAGCAGGTCTTTAATAAACACCTCCCAAAAAAGAACCTAAGGTTTACGGACTATGGTTCTTTTTCTTCAAAATTTCCTAAAAAAACACTTGACAAAATCATAAATTATAAATATACTAGTAGATAATGTTAACTAAAACATTATTTAATTATAGGCTAACATATACTAACACAGGCTAACATAGGCTAATATAGGAGAAAACATTATGGCAACTTTAGCAGAAATAAGAGCAAAACTTCAAGAACAAGAAGTAAAACGTTCACCAAATAGTTCAGGAGGCGACAACGCAATTTATCCGTTCTGGAATATTCCTGAAGGCACAACAGCAACACTAAGATTTTTATCAGACAAAGATCCAAACAATACTTTCTTTTGGGTAGAAAGACAAATGATTAGATTACCATTTGCAGGTATAAAAGGATCATCTGAAGCAAAACCAACAACAGTACAAGTTCCTTGTATGGAGATGTGGGGAGAACCATGTCCAGTATTAAGTGAAATTCGTCCATGGTTTAAAGATCCAAGTCTAGAAGACATGGGTAGAAAATATTGGAAAAAACGTTCATACATTTTCCAAGGTTTTGTTGTTAACTCTCCACTAGAAGAAGATTCAACACCAGAGAATCCAATTAGACGTTTTGTAATTAATCCGTCAATCTTTAACATTATTAGATCAGCATTGATGAATCCAGATATGGAAGATCTGCCAACTGATATTGATAAAGGTAGAGACTTTAAATTAACTAAAACTCAAAAAGGTGGATATGCAGATTATTCAACTTCGACTTGGTCTTTCAAAGAAAGATCAGTAAGTGATAGTGAAAGATCAGCAATTGACACAAATGGATTACATAATCTAGCTGATTATCTTCCTAAGAAACCTTCTGCAGAAGATGTAAAAATAATTGCAGAAATGTTCAAAGCATCAGTTGATGGCGAATTATATGATGAAAGCAGATTTGGTCAACACTATAGACCAGCTGGCATGGCATCATCAAATTCTAATGCAACTACATCTGCAACAACAACAGCAACAGCTACTCCAACTCCTGCTCCACAAGTAGAAGCAAAAGTAGAAGCACCTGTTGTACAAGCAAAAGTAGAAGCACCTGCGGCACAGCCAGAAGTGGCAACTGCTACAGCAACAGCATCAGCAACTGACGATAAGTCAAAAGCATCAGCAGATGATATTTTGGCAATGATTAGAGCTAGACAAAACAAGTAAAATATAGTATAGTAGTGGTGCATGAGCAATCATGCACTATTACAGACAAGGAGAAATTATGGTAAGACCATTTGACGTAAGTAAATTTAGAAAGTCAATAACAAAAAGCATCGGTGGTATTTCTACAGGTTTTGATTCTGATCCAGACACATGGATATCAACAGGAAACTACTGTCTAAATTATTTGATTAGTGGTGACTTTAATAAAGGTATACCACTAGGTCGTGTAACAATGTTAGCAGGTGAATCAGGTTCTGGTAAGAGTTTGATTGCTTCTGGTAATATTATTAAAAATGCACAAAAGCAAGGCATATTTTGTATTGTGTTTGATTCAGAAAATGCATTAGATGAAAATTGGTTACAAGCACTTGAAGTAGATACATCCCCAGAGAAATTAATGCGTATCAACGTAGCAATGATTGATGATGTAGCAAAAACTATTTCTGAGTTTGTAACAAATTACAGAAATGATTATGGATCTTTAGAACAAAGTGAAAGACCAAAAGTTATGTTTGTAATTGATTCATTGGGTATGTTGTTGACTCCAACAGATACTGCACAATTTGAAAAAGGTGATTTGAAAGGTGATATGGGTAGAAAGCCAAAAGCCTTAACAGCACTTGTAAGAAATTGTGTTAATATGTTTGCTGAATTAAATTTAGGATTAGTTTGTACAAATCACACATACGCATCACAAGATATGTTTGATCCAGATGATAAAATTAGTGGCGGACAAGGATTTGTATATGCAAGTTCAGTTGTTGTTGCTATGAAAAAATTAAAACTAAAAGAAGATGAAGCAGGAAATAAGATATCAGATGTTACTGGTATTAGATCAGCAGTCAAAGTAATGAAAACAAGATTTAACAAACCGTTTGAATCTGTACAGGTTAAAATTCCATATGAAGCAGGAATGGATCCGTATAGTGGATTAGTTGACCTTTGTGAGAAAAAAGGATTGTTGGTTAAAGAAGGTAACAGACTCAAATATATTGATAGATTTGGCAAAGAACATAAGAATTATAGAAAAGATTGGACAGGTGAAAATCTTGATCTTATAATGGCAGAATGGGATAATGTTAAATCAGAAATAGAAGCAGAGGAACCTGCAGAAGCGGAAGCATAGAATGACAGAAGACATTAAAGTTTTATTAGAAGCATGGGAAAAACTTAAAAGTTATGTTCCTGCAAAAGATAGACTTGATGCGGCGATATCATACGTTAACTTAATAGATGACTATGGTGCCGATGAACAAGACTGGAGAGAAATTTTTTCACACTCGAATCATTTACACGATGCTTACAATGAAGTATTTGGTGAAATGGAAGAAGAAGGTCTCGATGAAGATGAGGAATATTAATGATTAATTGGTATGGTTTAGTTTCTAAAGATTTGGGAAAGCTACCTGACTGTATTGATTACTATATGAAACAACTTGACGAAGCTAGAGTAGAAGCAGGATTAGTAGGTAACATTGAACGTAATGCTTCCCAAATACCTGGAGTGGTTGAACATAGATTTAATCAATTACAAGAAATTGAAGCCATACTAGAACATCTTAATATAGAATTACGAAGAACAAGAGCAAGACATTATAAAAAGTTTTTAGAAGCATATCAACGAGCTTTAACATCAAGAGATGCTGAAAAGTATATTGATGGAGAAGATGAAGTAGTTGCTATGAGTCAACTTTTAAATGAATTCGCTCTTGTGCGTAATAAATATCTTGGCTTGTTAAAAGCAATAGACGCCAAGCAATTTCAAATCAACAACATTGTAAAACTAAGAGTAGCAGGATTAGATGATGCCGAATTATACAGCAAAACATCAAGATAAAAAAACTCAATATGGTTGGAAGAATCATGAAGATGACCCTATGGAACAAATGCGTAGGACACTACTTGCTAAAGATAGTCAAATTCAAGAGTTAAAAAAAGTTGTAGCAGAAGAAGTCAAAGAAAAATATTCTTTATATAAAAAAGTTAAAGAATTAAATGACGAGCTATATAAGTTAAAAAAATCTAAGAATAATCTTTAAGAGGTCCGCCATATTTTTGGCCACGTACTTTTTTACCTCTTAATGTTTTTCCATCATGCTTTTTGCCACTATCTCTAGCACGAAAGCCTTGTGATTTACAACTGGCCTCATCTGATGCACCAAGTTTTTTATCACTTTTACACACAGAACTGGGTACTTTGCCCTTCCACTCACCTATAAGATCATTGATTTTCATACAATTATTTAGCCAAAAAAACCTTGACAAAACAACTAAATATGCTATAGTAATATGATGAAGAGTTTAAAACTATTTTTGGTATTATCTTTTATCACTATTTCAGGAATAATGTTTTTTCCAAGCACACTCGCTGAAACTAGTGATCAGACCGAAAGCCCTGGATTCAACAGTACATCAATTAAAGATAACAAAGATTTTGTTAATCAAATATTTAGATGTGTGGAAGGATTGTATGCTGATTATAATCAATATCCACTAGAAGAACAAGTTCCATTTGATTTAATTTTAGCCATGGCGGCCTATGAATCAGCATGGGGACAATCAAGATTTGCAAAAGAAGGAAACAATTTTTTTGGTATTAGAACTTGGGATTTAAAAAATATTCCACACATGAAAGCCAGAGGTAATCCAAATGCACCATGGGGTGTACGTAAGTATACGTCACTGTGTTCCTGTGTGCAAGACTACATACAAATATTAAATAATCATCCTGCGTATGAAGAATTTAGAGATGCAAGATTATGGGAGATACGAATGTACGGGTATACTAATGCAACAACTTTATCATCATTTTTAGTTGCGTGGAGTGAGTTAGGTAAAGAATATACTAACAAACTAAAAACAATAATTTTAATAATTCATAAGAATGGCTATTATAACGATTTACCAGTTGATATAAGAGGCCAAATTATTTACGAAATGCAGTAAAGTCTTGCATTTTCTTTTCAGATAAGTTATTATAGTGTTATGTCCAAAGTCGCAAAATTAGTTATTAGAGATGAAGTCAATGTGAAGTTTGAAGGTCTTGATGTAATCACAAGACGTAAGATTTCAGATAAACTTAAATTCTTTTTACCGTATGCATATCATCTTCCTGCGTATAAGTTAGGTAGATGGGATGGTAATATTCGCTTTTGTGATATAGGAGGAAGGACGTATTTAAACTTACTAGATAGAATACTTCCAATTATTGAAGAACAAGATTACGAAATTGATATTGAAGACAATAGGGGAGTGCATGATTTTAAATTTGAAAAGATTGATGAAAGTTTACACTTTGAAAAAACATGGGGACCAAAGCATCCACAGTCTGGTCAACCAATTGTGTTAAGAGATTATCAAGTAGAAACAATTAATAAATTTTTAGAAAATCCTCAGTGTTTACAAGAAATTGCCACTGGTGCTGGTAAAACGATTATTACTGCAACACTTTCACAATTGGTACAAAAGTATGGAAGGTCAATTGTAATCGTTCCTAACAAATCATTAGTAACACAAACAGAAGCTGACTATAAAACACTTGGATTAGACGTTGGTGTGTATTATGGAGAACGTAAAGAGTTTGATAAACAACATACAGTTTGTACTTGGCAAAGTCTAAATAATATGCTTAAAAAGACTAAGAAGTTTGAAGCAGAAGTTAATATAGGAGACTTTTTAGAAGGAGTGGTATGCGTTATGGTAGACGAAGTTCATCAAGCTAAAGCAGATGTTCTTAAAACACTATTAACAGGTCCTTTTGCAACAGTGCCACTTAGATGGGGACTTACAGGAACAATACCAAAAGAAGATTTTGAAATGGCTTCATTACAAGCAAGTCTTGGAGAAGTTATTAATAAACTGTCAGCAAGTGAATTACAAGACAGAGGAGTACTTGCAAACTGTCATGTGAATGTTATTCAAACTCAAGAAACAAATGCTTTTTCAACTTATGCAGGTGAACAAACATATCTAGTAACCAATGATACACGTCTACAATTTATTGCTGATTTAGTTGACACAATGAGAGCAGAAGGAAATACATTAATTTTAGTTGATAGAATAAAAACAGGACAAGCACTTGAAGAAATAATTGTTGACTCTGTCTTTATTCAAGGTAGAACTAAACTAGAAGATAGAGAAGAAGAATATGATGAAATTGCTACAGAGCAACATAAGGTGATTATTGCTACATATGGAGTAGCGGCAGTAGGTATTAATTTACCAAGAATATTTAATTTAGTATTAATAGAACCTGGCAAATCTTTTGTAAGAGTAATACAATCAATAGGTAGAGGTATTAGAAAAGCAGAAGATAAAGACCACGTAGAAATTTGGGATATAACGTCTGCTTGTAAATTTTCAAAACGACATTTAACAACTAGGAAAAAATTTTACAAAGAAGCAAATTATCCTTTTACAATCGAAAAGGTAAACGTAGAATGAACATATTAACAGTTGACAACAACACGTACAACTTGAATGCAGTACCAACAGTAGTAGAAGATTTACAATATTGTGTATTAGATTGTACAAATCCAAAAGCATTAGATTATTTTTATATTCCACTTATTTTTTTAGAATCCTTTAATGCTCCGGCAGTGATTCTTGACATTGGTGGGCAAACAATTGAAATGCCGATGGATTGGAGCATTATGATTGGTGAAAAAGAATTAGGTGTATGCGAAATGGTTCCACTAACAAGTTTAAATGATAGAGGATTTGAAGCATTTGTGTATAATCCTTTTTCGGGGTATACACATGACTTTAAAGAAGTTAAAATAGTAAATGTATTTCAAGAAGTAAAATGGTTTTTTCCTAAACTTAAAAATGGACATATTTTGACAGCACCATTAAAACAAGGAAGTAAACCAAATTGCATTTATTTTGCAAAAGAATTAAATCAAATTCCTGATCAAATACAAGTAGGAGACCTAGTATGATAACAACAAAAGATCCAGGTAAGGCACATTTTTATATTAGTTTAGTAAAGAGTTTTATTAGAATAATAGGATGTGGATTTTTAATGAGTGGTAATTTGTTAGTAGCAGGTTTTCTTTTGTTATCAGCTGAAGTACTAGGAATTGCTGAGGAAATATTTTAATGGCGACAACAACTAAAAAAATAAATTTAAATCAAATGTTATACAACATTGATATGTCTAATTCAAAATGGTACAATACACTTGATGAAGAAGAAAAGAAAACGTTTTCGCCATACACAGCTATGAGATTTACAAGCAATGTTCAAGGACAAAAAGCATTCAAAGAACACTACATACTTTCTGTNAATGAATTTGCAAACAAGCATTTTGGTACAACACAAAAGCATGAAGGTGACTCTGAAATGTTTTGGAAGTTGTTGTCACTAGCAGGCATAAAAAAGAAAATGTTTCATCCATGGGTAAAAGCACCCAAAGGCAAAGGCAAAAAAACTGGTGTGGATAAATTGTTAGCAGAATGTTTTCCACACGCCAAACAAGATGAAATAGAAGCATTGAAAGTAATTAATGATGTTGATGGTTTTAAAAAATTAGCACGTCAACAAGGTTGGACAGATAAAGAAATAAAAGAAATAGGTAAATGATGTTTGAGTGTAAGTATTGCGGAAAAAAATTTACAAAAGAATCAACATTAACAGTACATTTATGTGAACCAAAAAGACGTTATCAACAACAAGATGAACGTTTCGTACAATTGGCGTTTAGGGCTTATCAGTATTTTTACAAAGCAACAATGCCACAAACACAAAAAGATAGAACATATGATGATTTTGCAAAAAGCAAATACTACACAGCATTTACAAAATTTGGTAGATATTTGTATGATGTACACGTAGATGACCCTAGCAAATATATTGATTATTTGTTAAAAAATATGATAAAAATTGATCGTTGGCATTTAGATTCTGTGTATGAAAAATACATTAAAGAACACTTAAAAAATGAACCAGCACAAAAGGCAGTAGAACGTGCAGTTATTATTATGAAAAGGTGGGGAATTGATAACGACAAAAACTTTAATGATTGCTTAGAAAACATAACGCCAAACAGGGCAGTACATTTTATTAGATCCGGAAAATTATCACCTTGGGTCTTGTATAATTGTCAAAGTGGTGTTAAACTATTAGAAACATTAAACAACGAACAAGTTGGGCTAATACATGATTATATTGATCCTGATTATTGGACAGCTAAATTCCAAATGGCACAACCGGATGTAAAGTTTGTTGAAAAAGTGCTAGAAACGGCAGGCTTGTAATGTCAAAGTATAATGAAGGTATTCCAGAAATAGTAGCCAAAGTGGCTGATACAACTGATAACGAAACTGTGAAAGAAAAATGGGAAGAATTAAAAACACTTGTACATCTAGTACATAAAGATGAAATAATGAGACAACGTAAAAAATTAGAAGACTGGAAACAAGGTATGGATGAAGTCAATAAAAAAATAACAACACTACAACAATCATCATGGGGAGTAGGAGTTGAAGAAGATGAAAATGATTTTAATGTTACATATCATGGCGGCGGCCTTACGATGAGCCCATCATATGATATGACAACTTTTGATTGTGGCGATGCTTTAGACAGTTTAGATGAACAAATGGAATTAAACTTTCCGATGACAAAAGAAGAAGAATACGCAAACGCAGGAGTTACTATTGAAGAAGTAGCTAACAGTCATGGATATTCGGAAGAACACATTAGACAGATGCAAGACCCAAGTCATAACCAATGGGGAGCCGCAGGAGAACCTAAGAAAAAATAATGACAAACATAGCAAAAACAGATATTGATATTGATGTTAAAGATAGAGATGTTTTATTAGAAAAATTAAAACATATTCCAGCCAGTATTATAAGTGATGGTGAAATTAAAAAACACAACACTGGAGTTTACTTCACTGATATCCCAGTTCATCCTTTTACTAAAACAGCTAATATTGATTATAAAGAAGCTGAAGACAGGGGTTATTTTAAATTAGATATTTTAAATGTTAATGTGTATGAAAAAGTAAAAGATGAAAAACACTTACAGCAATTAATTGATCAAGAACCAGATTGGAGTCTACTAGAACATGTAGAAATAGTAGAACAGTTATTTCATATACACAATCATTTTGATATTGTTAGTAAACTAAAACCTAAATCAGTTGAACAGTTGGCGGCAGTTTTAGCAATAATACGTCCAGCAAAGAGAAGTTTACTTAATGCAACTTGGACAGAAATTGAATCAAATGTTTGGGTAAAGCCGAATGATGATAGTTATTATTTTAAGAAGAGTCATGCTATAGGTTATGCACTAGCAATTTGTGTACAGATGAATTTAATGTCTAATCGTCAGTCTTTTTAACTAACTGAATTTGACGTCTTTTGATACGTTTTCTTATTATATTGCCTAAACTTGTTGTTGGACCAAAAATCATTTTAATATCTTTAGTAGTAAAAGTTTTAAGCCAGTTTTGATATTGGCTAAATTCTCCTGCTAAAAATATATTAATAGGTATTACTCTATTTGATTCCCACCACCAAACATCACCTAATCTTAGAAAATCTGCTTTGAGTTTATCAGATGGGATGTCATCATAGACATAAATGCTAGTAACAAAATCGTCTTGATTTTGAATAATTCCTACATATTCGTTAGTACCATGCTTAACGCATGATAAAAAGGGAAATTTATCTGCCAATTCGTTATAATCCATGTTTAAGTTTTCTTACAGTATATACTCACTAGTTCTATTTAGCAACATAAATAATATATAAGTTTAAGGAAACCATAGTATGACAGTAACGGTATATGTATATGACGATACTCATACAGTGATAGTAAATACGAGTGCAAATCAAGGTAGTACAACAATGTATGATAAAACTATAAAATTGTATCAAGGTATTGATAACACTGTGAAGTTTGCGTTAAAAGATAATGATAGAAACGCAGTAGATTTAACAAATTTAACTGTAACGTTTAATATTTTTGATGCAACAACAAATGAATCAATACTTGCAAGACCATTAACAGTAACTAATGCAACAAAAGGGTTAGCACAGCTGAATTTACCTGCTTCTGCTATTGATAATGTTGCTGGTACTTTTTATAATTATTCACTATATACAACTAATGCATCATCTGAGCAACAAGTGGTGTTTACAGACCTTAATGAAGCGGCAAAAGGTACTTTAGAAGTAGTTGAAGGTATTGCATCAAATCCAAGAGAAACAGAACAGATTACATTTGAATCTTCAAATCCAAACTTTACTAAACAAAATTTAGGAAAATCAGCAACAGGTGAAACATGGTATTATTCAAGTGCAGTATCTGGTGCATCTGAAAGAAACTTAACATCTGCTACTCATACGATTGCTTTATATTCGGATGGTTTTGATGGAGATTTTATAGTTGAAGGATCAATGGAATCTACTGCAAATACCACATCACATACAGAATGGTTTCATATCAAACTAGATGGCGAGTCAAATGATTACGTATCACTCACAAATGCAACAACTATTGCATCATACAATTTCACAAGTATGGCAAAATGGATTAGAGTGATTTACCTACCAACAGCACCAGCTGATATTGGAAAGATTACAAAAGTTTTAGTAAGGAATTAAAATGAAAATCCAGCCAATGGATATTAAAGAAATCAAAGTTAACGGTTTCGAAAGAGTAGTTCACGGTTATCATGAAGAAAGTAACTTCAGTGCCTACATTGCAATCCACACATTAAAAAATGGTCCAGCTTTTGGTGGCATAAGATATTTTGATTATAAAGACAACGAAAGACCTTTACTCGATGTACAAAAACTTGCTGAAGCAATGACTGAAAAATGTATAGTTGCAGGAATTAAATTAAGTGGTGGTAAAACAGCAATACAAAAATCTTATCATAAAAATATTGGAGCATGTCAAGTAGATGAAAAAAGAATTTTTCCATATCTTGGAGAATTAATAAATTATCTAAAAGGAGATTATTATGGTGGTCTTGATGTTGGATTTAATTATGATATGTTACAAAACTTAAGAAGATATACAGAATATACAACAACATATTCTGATCCCAACATTGGTAGCTCTTGTACAGCATTTGGTGTTTACAATGCTATAAAGGCAGGAGTAAAATATAAATTAGATAAAGATTCTTTAGATGGTATTACAGTAGCCATAAAAGGTATAGGTAAAGTAGGATATCAATTAGCTAACTATCTTTTAGAAGATGGTGTGTCATTAATTGTTGCAGATAAAAATATCGATCAAATGCAATACGTAAAAGAATTACAAGAAAAATATCCTTTTAAAATTGAAATAACTGACCACAATGAAATACACAAAAAAGAAGTAGATGTTTATTCACCTTGTGCTATGGGCAATGACATTAGAATATCTAGGATTTCACATATGAATTGTAAAATTATTTGTGGTGCGGCGAATAACCAATTAGACATTATTGACCATGATGTTGCTAAACAGCAATTACTTGACCATAATATACTTTATGTTCCAGATACTATTGCCAATGCAGGTGGAGTTTTTAGATCAGCGGGTGTTATTTTAAAATCAAGAGATGAGCAAGAATCTTTTAAACTGATTACTACAATATATGATAGAGCTTTAAGCATAATAGACATGGCAAGTGAACATAGAATTTCTCCAGCAGACGTTTGTAAAGAAATAGGACAAGCAATTATAGGAAAACCAAACAAATTTAAAATGAGATTGGATGGTTTATCTGGTGTTAAGGCCGGAAATAATACTTACAAGATTTAATTGACTTTTTAGCAAAATTGTTATAATATATAACAATGGAACTTCAGAACACAATTATTACTCACATGCCAGGCAAAAGAAAAAAGACTCCTTCTGGCTGGACAACAATAAACTGTCCAATGTGTACAACAAATGGCCAGTCAAGACCAGATACACGTTCAAGAGGTGGATTTAGATTTGTCGATGGAATGGTTTATCATTGTTTCAATTGTGGATTTAGTACTAGCTATAAGCCGGGTAGAACATTTGGTAAAAAATTAGTTGGACTATTACGTGGGATAGGTGTTCCAGATAATGAAATAAGAAGATTACAACTGTTGGCAATACGTGAAAAAGAAAATAATCCACAAGAAGAAGAAAAACCAAAACGTAAAGTTAGTTGGAAAGAAATTCAATTACCAAAAGGATCAAAACCTTTGATAGAAATAATAAAACAAGATACTCCATCGGAAGATGCAATATGGGTGTACAAACATATTATTGATAGAGGATTAGATCACTTTGGTGATTTTTATTGGTGCAATGATACATATTTAGATTTGAATAGAAGGTTCATTGTTCCATTTTATTACAATGGTGCTACTGTTGGTTATACATCAAGATTAATTGATAATAACAAAGACAAGCCAAAGTATTTTACTAATTCACAACCAAACTACATGTATAACATGGATGTGTTAAGTAAAAAAAGAAAATATTTGATTGTAGTAGAAGGTGTGCTAGATGCGTTAAGTATTGACGGATTAGCAGTACTACACAACAAGCTAAATCAAATGCAAATTGATTTGATAAAAGAATTTGACGGAGAAGTTATTGTGTGTCCAGATAGAGATGCGGCAGGATCAACATTAATTGATCAAGCAGTTGAAAATGGCTGGTCAGTAAGTTTTCCACCATGGCAAGATCACATCAAAGACTGTGCAGATGCTGTAAAAAACTATGGACAATTGTTCACAGTAAAAAGCATCATTGATAGTCGGGTAAATAATAAAACAAAAATAGAAGTATTAAGAAAAATTGCGTAGGAGAAAAAATGGCAACTTTAGATAAAGATAACAAGAAAAAGTCAGGCCCAGAAAAAGCACAGCAACCGTTACAGCCAGGTATGATGATGTGGGAAGCTGGAATAATGTATTTCAGTGATGGATTTGACAGTAACTCAACCAAACCAGTGATACAAGCAATAATTGAAAAAAATTTATTGCCAGATTCATCAAGACCAAAAGAATTGACATTGGTAATCAACTCACCAGGAGGACAAGTACATTCAGCATTCGCATTGATCGACACAATGAAAGGATCAGCTATTCCTGTGAAAACTGTAGGACTAGGTATGATTGCATCATGTGGACTATTAACTTTTATGAGTGGTACAAAAGGTCGCAGAGTTATTACGCCAAACACATCAATACTGTCACACCAGTACAGTTGGGGTAGTGTAGGTAAAGAACATGAATTATTTGCAAGAGTAAAAGAATTTGAATTGAGTACAGCACGTATGATGGATCATTATAAAAAGTGTACTGGTTTAAGTGAAAAGAAAATTAGAGAAATATTATTACCAGCGGAAGACGTTTGGTTAAGTGCCAAAGAAGCTGTTAAGTATGGCATTGCAGATAAGATCGTTTCAACATATTAAGGAGTAATTTTATGGACGAAGAAACTAAGAATTTTATACAAAGTAATATTGACAACAACAATGTGGTATTGTTCATGAAGGGTACGCCAGACGCTCCCCAGTGTGGTTTTTCTATGGCAGTTTCAAACATACTAAAAGGACTAGGAGTAGACTTTAAAGGCGTAAACGTTTTAGCTGATCAAAATCTCAGAGAGGGAATTAAAGTATACAGTGATTGGCCTACAATCCCACAGCTCTATATTAAAGGAGAATTCGTTGGTGGATGTGATATAGTAAAAGAAATGTATCAAGATGGCGAACTGCAAAAAGCATTGGATGTAAAATAATGGATGTAAAACTCATTGATAAAATGGGCAGTGATTTAACTGTAGTAAATGCGGCAAGAGTAAGTTTTGGAAAGAACAAAGAGGTATTAGATGCATCGGATGAAAAATTAATTAAATTTTTAGCCAAACATAACCATTGGTCACCATTTGCACATTGTTCGTTGCAATTTAGAATTAAAGCACCCATATTCGTTGCCAGGCAATTAGTTAAGCATCAGGTTGGTCTAAGTTGGAATGAAATTAGTAGACGCTATGTAGATTATGAACCAGAATATTATATGCCTACTAGTTGGAGATTGAGAGCAGAAGATAAAAAACAAGGTAGTAGTGATGAAAAGATTGATTATGATATCGCTAATACAATAAAAAATGCTAATACAACATACAACGATATGCTAGATAAAGGTATTGCCCCTGAGTTGGCAAGAATGGTTTTACCACAGAATATGTACACAGAATGGTATTGGAGTGGAACATTATACGCATTCGCTCGAATATGTGATTTGAGATGTGCTGAAGATACACAAGAAGAAACAAGGGTAATTGCAGATATAATTGATGAAATAACACATGTTCAATTTCCTGTAAGCTGGAAATACTTGCGAAATGAAAATTAATATTGTATAGTAAAAGATATGAATGATTTAAAAGATTATAATGAAGAATTACAGAAACTGTTTTTAGAGTTTTGTGCTACAGATCCAGAACTGTTTGTTAGAGTAAAGAACATTGTTAAAGTGGAATACTTTTCACGTAAGTTAGCCAATGTGGCTAAATTTATGTTAGAACATTCTGAAGAGTACAATGCACTTCCAACTATAGAACAAATACAAGCAACATGTGGTGTTGAACTTAAAAAAGTTGATATAGATGAAAGACATAAAAATTGGTTTTTTGATGAGTTTGAAACTTTTTGTAGACATAAAGCATTAGAACTTGCAATTATCCAATCAGCAGATTTATTAGAAAAAGGTGATTACGGACAAGTAGAAGATAAAATTAAACATGCAGTAAGGATAGGACTTACAAAAGATTTAGGTACAAATTACTTTATTGATCCAAAGGCAAGACTACTAGCACTTAAAGATAACAATGGTACAGTAAGCACAGGGTGGTCAGCATTAGATCATAAATTGTATGGTGGATTTAATAAAGGTGAACTAAACATATTTGCAGGACAATCAGGTGCAGGTAAAAGTTTATTCTTACAAAATCTTGCATTGAACTGGGCAAACGTTGGTATGAACGTGATATACTTTACTTTTGAATTGAGTGAAGAATTAAGTTCCATGAGAGTTGATAGTATGTCAACAGGAGTGGCATCAAATGAAATATTTAAAAAGATTGATGACATTGATTTAATGGTTAGAATGCAAGGGCAAAAGTCTGGTAAGTTTCAATTAAAGTATATGAGCAGTGGTGCAACTGTAAACGATTTGCGTAGTTATCTAAAAGAATATGAAGTACAAACAGGTACAAAGCCAGACTGTATTTGTGTTGACTATTTAGACTTGTTGATGCCAATATCGAAAAGAGTTTCTCCAAGTGATCTGTTTATTAAAGACAAATATGTATCAGAAGAGTTGCGTAATTTGGCAGTAGAACAGCAAATAGTATTAACAACTGCATCACAGTTGAATAGATCAAGTGTTGAAGAAACTGAATTTGATCATTCGCACATTGCTGGTGGATTAAGTAAAATACAAACAGCAGATAACGTTATAGGTATACAAACTAGTAGAGCTATGCGTGAACGTGGTAGATATCTAATACAATTGATGAAAACAAGGTCAAGTGGCGGAGTTGGAACTAAAATTAACTTGGCATTTAATATAGATACCTTAAGGATTACAGATTTAACAGAGCAACAACTGGCTGAAGATGATAGCATGACAACATCAAACATGGCTAGTTCAATCAAGAAAAGAACCAGCACAATAACCCCTAAAAAGCCAGAAAATCAAGGTGCACAGGTGGCTGAAAAAGTTGAACAAGTAGCAAATCTGCGTAGTATATTAAAATCTAAAAGACATCAATATTCAAGTGAAAATGACTTATAGTATGAGTATACATAGGCTTCTTTTTAGTATAAATAAGTGTATAGGAAGTAAAGAGTGATGACAATGAAACGACATACCAAATCAATATTGGAAGAGATTTCACAATCCGTACCTCAAAATAACAGAGAGGCGTTGATTGAATCACGTGCCAGTCACGTTATATCATCTGCTCTAAATTTGATTGACATGCTGTATGAATCTTATGATGAAAACACTGCTGGTGAACTATCTAGACGATTAATCAACAGCATTAAAAGTTCAGATCCTGCAAAATTTGAACGTGGCATAAGAAAAGTGAACGGCAACAATGAAACTGACACAAATTAGTATTACGGAAAACGTAAACACACACTTAACACATTTAGAAGACTTATCTTTGTTTAAAGGTAAAAAAGGTGCTGTTGAAGCCATACGTTTTTTAAAAAATTTATCAACAATAGTAAAAGGTCATTCACCGAAAAAATTTAATGTAACAACCAAATGGGATGGATCTCCGGCAATAGTTTGTGGTAAAGATCCAGCAGATGGCAAATTTTTTATAGGCACAAAAGGTGTATTTGCAAAAAAACCAAAATTAAATAAATCACCAAAAGACATTGAAGATAATCATGCTGACGTTGGTGAAAATGATAAAAGTGCATTACGTGGTAAACTTAACACAGCACTACAACATTTATCAAAATTAAATATTCAAAACGTATTACAGGGTGATTTAATGTTCACTCAAGGTGATTTAAAGGAAAGAGGTTTTGAAAATAAAAAATATTTAACTTTTAAACCGAACACAATTACATACGCAGTACCGAGTGATTCTGAATTAGCAAGTAAAATGCGATCAGCAAAAGTTGGCATAGTTTTTCACACTGCATATGAAGGTGAAAGTTTAGATAAAATGTCTGCATCATTTAAAGTTGATATATCAGATTTAAATCAAACACCAGATGTTTGGTTTGATGATGCTTACATAAAAGACTTTTCAGGAATGGCGACAATGACTGCACAAGAATCTGAAGCAGTAGAAAATGCCATTGCTGATGCACAAAAACATTTAAATTCAAGTGGCAATGCTTTTGAATTTTTAGATGGATCAGATGCTGGCAATGACTTAAAAATTAACATTGCGGCTAATATGAATGCCAACATAAAACAGAACTCTATACAACAAGATCCAGAACAATTCTTTAATCAGTTTATTGCTGATTACACTCGTAGGGCAGAAGAAAAAATAGCACAGCTTAAAACAGGACGTGAAGGTCCAGCAGGACAGAGACGTTTAAATGCACTACAAATTGGACTAAATTACTTAAATACTAATAAGAGTAATATGATGAACTTTTATGCACTGTGGCTTAAATTAGGTGCTATAAAAGACGTATTATACAAGAAACTATCAAATATTAAAGCAATTGATAGTTTCGAAGAAGTAGATGGAGAATTAAAAGTAAGAGATCCAGAAGGATTTGTTGCAGTTGACCATATTGGTAGTGCAGTAAAAGTTGTAGATAGGTTAGATTTTAGTAGGAAAAATTTTATGAAAAGTGAAACAATAGAGTTAGATTTTGTAAATGATTTAATGACAGAAGCAAGAATGTTTAGATCACGCCACGGGTTATCAGATTACTCTGCACGTGAAATGGCAGACAATGCCTTTGCACACATGATTGCATTACAAGTAATGAATAGAGAATTTAAATATTCTTCTGTAGCAAGTACCTACGCAGGAAGAACAGCAAGTTACGGAAACTTTGATTATTTTAGATCGAACGGTACAGATTTGTATGCAATGATTCATTCTTTATTTGGAAAAGGATCTATAATAAAATTTAATGATGAAAAAAATAGTGAAATATTATTAAAAAGAATGCGTCCAAATATGCAACAAATTAAAGGATTTTTACTTCATATTTCTTCGTCTAGTGCAAATGCAGATAAAGAAAAAAGAATGCTAATGCAATTGCAATCAATGTTGTTTGTAAATGATAGCAGATTAAGATCGATGAAGCGTTTAGCAGGAGATTATGAAAATTTAACAACCAGAGAAAAGAGAACACTAATTTCAAGTTTGTTAACATATTTTAGAGCTAATTCACCAAAATCATCTTTAACTTCATACATTAGAAAATTAGCAAGTGAAAGAGATTTTGTAGATGGTGATAAAGTCAAAACGTCAAAAGCAATGGCGGCAGGAGCGGCATTGGCAGGTGCATATATTGGATATAAATTAGGTAGAGGCAAAGGACCATCTTATGCAGATAAGATGAAAGATTTTAGTTTATCAGGCAGGAAGAAAAAGTAATGGCAGTTAGAATTAATGGAGCGGCAAGAGGTGGCGAATTTATTAGTAGCAACTTACAGTTTTATATCATGTATACTAACATCGATATAACACAAACAAACAATTATCAAAATGCTACACAAAAAGATTTTGACTCTATAGTCCAAATGATAGCAATGTTTTCACAGGTAATTATATCAAATGACCCTGTAAATGTTTCAGATTTAAATGCCAACGGAGCACCAACATTAACAGGTGCTGGACATATTTTTAAGTTTGCAGTAGAACATCCAGATGTTTTTACTGAAAGTGGAAGCCCAATTGGAAAGCTAATTAATTCAATGGATGGTGTAATATTGAACGGCGGAACAATTGCAACAACAGGATCTATTAATTTAGAATTTACGCAGTCGGAGACATTATAAAATGGATAATAAACCACAACGAGTACCAAAAGATTTAGCAAGTATTGAGTCACAATCACTTGAAACACATGTTGTTGTGTCGCATGAAAGACATGAAGAAATACAAAAAAGATTTGATAAAATTGATATACGTATGGATAGAATGGAAGATCATACAGATAAACAATTTACAAAAATTGAAAGAATCATTATCTGGTCAATGGGTACATTGTTTATTACTTTATTAACTACATTATTCACAATTGTGTATAGAGCAGGATAAGATATGATTATTGCTGAAATTGATAACAACGTTGGTTTACCAGAATCAAGATTGATTTTTGGCCGCAAAGGAAATAAAGTGGTTAAAAAATATCGTTGTACTTTTGGCAGAAAAAAGGGAAGGATTGTAACTAATCCAAGTGTGTGTTCTGCACCATTAGATATTAAAAAAAGATTTACACTTAAAAAAACTAGAGCAAGAATGGGTCAAAGAATTATAAGAAAAGCACTAAGAACAAAAAGATTTAATCCAGCGTCAAGACGTGTAGCACAAATGAATAAGGCATTAAGAAGAAGGTAAATATTGATATGAGCATAAAAGACGACATTATAAACAAAATTGATGATCCGAACGCATTTACAAATCAAGTTAGTAATCTAGTACACATGCCTGCAAGTGTTGTTAAATCATTAACAGAGCCTTTAGGACTTAGAGATTATATGAATCTTTCAAAAGCAGTTGATGAAGAAGATCCAGAAAGTGCAAAAGAAATATTATTTTCAGGGTATGAAAATTTAGATGATTCAGTAAAAAATATGCTTGATGAATATACAAGTAAAACTAGTACAGCATCTAAAAATGTACCATCTGCTGGAAATACAGATGGAAATACAACAATGAAAACAAATACAACACAAGGTACACAGAGTACACAACCTACACAAGATACAAATACAACACAAGGATCAGCATCAACTCAAGCAGATAAAATGACAAAAGACGTTGATAAAGATATAGCAGGATCAATTAAGAAGTTGCAAAATGATCCAAATTTTGCTAAAATAATAAAGTTTGCAGATATAGTTGCAAAAAATAAAAAATAATAGTATAATAAACAAATGTTTAGACAAAAAAGAAAACAAAGATACGAGCTGACCGCACATGTAAATGAGCTCACTGATGGCATGACTGCTAGAAATTTAACCGAACATCTTAGATTTTGGAAGATCATGGAAAAGTGGGGGCCATCTCCTAATAATAAAGATTTCTTTATTGCAGTTGAAAAACGTATAGAAAAGCTGAAAAAAAGTGAAAATACTGTAAATCAAAATAAAAGAATAAATGATGCAAAATCATTAGTAGATAATCTTAATAAACTAGATAAATCAATACTAAAAGAAGTAGTAGAATTAAATGCTTTAGATCCAAAATTTAAGAAAGCATTAACTACAGAAAAAACAGATCATGGAGTAAAAGTAGGTGGATTTTTAATTAAAATACGTCCATTTAAGAAAAGATATCTGTATGAGATACATAATTTAGAAACTTCAAAAGTAGTGGTAAAAGATATTAGATTATATGAAATGGCGTTTTGTTTAGTAAACTATTTAAATGATGAAGTGTTNGCTACAGACCCAAGCATGATAAATTTACACAATATATACAATGAATATATACAATATTCAAATACAGCATCGTACTATAAAAAAATGTACTTTGACGCTAAAAAACAAGGTGATCAGAATAAAGAAGCTAAGAATCAGCTAGAATTTGAAAAAAACAGAGATCTAGCATTAAATTGTAAAGCACAAATTATAGATCTGTTTAAAAAAAATACCGAATAAAAATAAAGAAAAGTATAAATAAGTTAAGTAAGGTAGAAACATTATGAATATATCAGAGTTTGAAAAACCAGCTAATGAAAAGTTAGCTAAAATCAATGAAGCACTTGACACATTATATGGGTTCAGAGTTTATGACACTATTGACATCAAAAAATTATATGATGTTAAAAAAGACCTTAAAACAAAGTTAAAAGAGCTTGAAGCTACATTGCCTTTTAATACGGCAAATTCAAATGCAAAATACATGAAACACGTATTACTAGCAGAAGCTATTGAAAACATGATCGAAGCAAACAAAAAAGATCATGACAAAGATGGTGATATTGATTCAGATGATTACATGGCGGCACGTGATAAAGCAATCAAAAAAGCAATGGGCAAAGATAAAAAAGTAGATGAAGCTCATAGCGGAATGCCTTCAAAAGCACATGTGATGAATATGTGTAAAGATGGAATGTCTGATGCAGAGATGTTAAAAATGCATCCTGATGCAGATAAAGATAAATTAAAAAAATTAATTAAGGACTGTAAAGAAGAAATGAAACAGCAACAAGATCCAAGACACAATCAAGAGTCAATCGAAGAAGAACTTACTGATAAACAGAAAAAACTACCACCAGCATTGCAAAAAGCAATTGCTAAAAAACAAGGTGATAAACCAAAAGACAAAGTTGAAGAAAAAGTACAATCATTAAAAGCATTACTAGAACAAGAAGTTGAAAAAGCAGAAGTAGTTATTGCGGCTAAAAGTATTGTTGACGAAATGCAAGACATGATTGAGCAACTTGGTAAAATGCAAAATGATGAATTAGGTGCAGTTGTTGATCAAATGTCATATCAATATGGCGCAGACAAGGCGGCATCATTTAACCAAGCAGTTGCATCACAATTAGAAACACTACTTGGTTCATTAAAATCAGCCAAAGAAGCAGTTAACAATGAAGTATTAGTTTTAACTGGCGAAGCACCTGCTCCGAGCGACATGGCTCCAGCAGATTCAGATCTAGGCGATATGGAAGATGATGGTGCAGATTTAGAAGCACCAGTAGATGATTTAACTGGTGGCGATGATTCAGCAAGTGGTCCAGAAGAAGAGCCATTAGGTAGAGCCAAAAAGGCTTAACCAATGAAGATCCTAGAAGTCATAGGTGAAGACAAATACGTTGACCAACTAGATTCAGATATTAACTCAACTATAATTTCAATGATGGCTAATGACGTTGATGAAATATCAATGGACGATTTCCAAGAACAATTAAAAGGTTTAGGATCAGTAGTTGATGCAACAGCATTAAGATCTTACTTACTTAAAAACGGAAAAATAAAATCAATAACCGGTGATAGAATAATACTTGATACTCCTTCCAATAATCCATCTTTCAGTAAACAGGATGATACTGCTAATAAAGTATCTAACATGGCAAAACAATCTGCCAAATCCAGTATTGACAAATAATCTTTTATTTGCTATAATAATAGAATGAATGAAATACTCACACCATCCAAATCTTTGTTAGTTGAAAAATTTAAATATAAAGAATTTAAAAGAAAAAATCTTGACGGTCAACGTTACTATGTAAATGATGCTGGTGATCCAGTACCATCAGTAACTTCCATACTTTCTAAAACTAAAGATATGACGGCTTTAAATGCTTGGAAAAAAAGAGTAGGAGCCGCTGAAGCACAACGAATAGTAACTGAGTCAGCAAATTTAGGTACAATTATGCACAAACACCTTGAATCATATATAGAAGGTGTTGAACGTCCTAGTGGCACAAATCAAGTATATGTACAAGCAAAGCAATTAAGTGAAACTGTAATTGAACATGGGCTTAAAAATGTTGACGAAGTGTGGGGTATAGAAACACATTTAGCATTTCCAGGATTATACGGTGGAACAGCGGATTTAATATGTGTGCATGAAGGTGAACCTGCAATAGGTGACTTTAAAACTTCACGTAAATTTAAGAAAAAAGAATGGATTGATGATTATTTTATGCAGGCATCAGCTTATGCGTTAGCACACAATGAAGTATATGGCACAAACATACAAAAAGGGGTTATTTTTATGGTTACACATGAAAATCAGTATCAGCAATTTGTTGTAGAGGGCAACGAATTTCAAACATTTACAGATAAGTGGTTAGATAGAGTTGAAACTTACTACAAAATGAATAAATAGTATTATATTGGAGTAAGTTACAGTGGCAACAACATATACTAGAATTAAAAATAGACGTGGATTAAGAGCAGATTTACCTCAGCCTTTAGCTGATGGAGAAATTGGTTTAGCAATAGATACAAGAGAAGTATATATTGGTACTGGAAATCAAAATCTTCTTAATGCAGATGTGCAAGTTAAACCTTTCTTAGATGCACAAAAAGTAGTATCAGACGATTTAGGCAATTTAACATCATCATCGACAAACAATGGTGTATTAAATTTTAATATTACAGGAACTGAAGTTCTTAACCCTGGATCAAATGTTGCACTTGCATTTTCAGGTAATTATGGATTGCCAGCAGGTCACCCAAAGCTATCAGGTGGATTAACTGAATCAGATATTATTGTTACAAAATTTATTAACCAAATTCCAACAANATATGATTCATCACAATATGTTTTATCATTTAGTGGAACAACTACTTACTTAAACTTTACTGGTTCTAACGTTCCAGAAAGTGGTTCAAAATTAGTTGTTTCAAAATGGACAAAAAGTCAAATTACAGAGCATATGAGAGAAAGAGCAAGTTGGTCAACAAGTTCAAGTGATGCTACTTACAAAAAATATCAATATAATGATTTAGCAAATAATCAAGTTTATGTTGATATGACTACAGGAACTGGTTTTGTACAATTTGTAACGAACTCAGAAAAGACAGCACTAGCAACAGCTAATGCAAGTGATAGTATTAATCTTATTGATGAACCAACAGCAATTAAACCGGCATCAACTTATGGATCGTTCTTAGGACAACACACAGCATTAGGACATACTGTAAGAGATATTGAAATAGATTCTAATTTAAAAATTGATCTAGATACTCCGGAACAAGCAGTTAATGTTTCAAATTTTATTAATAAAAAAAGAGGCCAATCAATATCGAGAGTAGCAAGTAATATTGAAATTTTCACAGAAGCAAGTTACCCAAAATATTTAACAAACCAATATGTAGCGTCAATGAAAAAAGCAACATTGACAAACGGAACGACAGCAGTAATTTTACAATATCCTGTTGCAGAAGCGAATGTTTATAAAATTGATTATAGTTTAAAACTTGGAACTGAATTTAGAACAGGTACAATACATATCACAACTGATGGAACTGATACAGTAATTAACGATTCTCACGTTGAAACAGCTAGTACATCAGACATAACTTTTTCTGCGGCACTAGATAGTGCAAATTTGCAATTTAAGTATACAAATGCAAATGCATCAAGTGCCAACCTATCATATAAGATAGAACGCTGGTTACAAGAGTAACCTTAGGTTGTTAACAGTTTTTTCTGTTAATGTGAATTTAACTATTGCTTTTATCGTGCAAGTGAAAGTATAATTAATATTATGCTGAATAAAAAGAAGTAAGGTATAGAACATATGAACGCACTAAAGAGTCAAGAAGAAATTTTCATTATTAAAAGAGACGGACAACAGGAACCTTTAGATATCAACAAAGTACATAAAATGACTGAAGCGGCCTGTGATGGTTTATCAGGTGTTTCTTCGTCATTAGTTGAGATGAACTCGGGATTACAATTTTCTAATGGCATGTCAACAAACGATATTCAAGAAGTATTAATAAAGTCAGCAAATGATTTAATCACATTAGAAGCACCAAATTATCAATATGTTGCGGCACGCCTTTTGTTGTTTACAATAAGAAAAGAAGTTTTTGGCAAACATATTGATCATCAATATGAAGTACCTTTGCAATTTTTAGTTGGTAGAAATATTGAAAAAGGATTATACGATCCAAATATTATGAAATGGTTTAATGATGATGAGTTTAAAACATTAGATTCATACATCAAACATGATAGAGATTATAATTTTACATACGCAGGCTTAAGACAAGTTTCAGACAAATATCTTGTACAAGATAGATCTTCAGGCAAAGTTTTTGAAACACCACAATACATGTATATGTTAATTGCGGCAACATTGTTTCATGATTATCCAAGAGAAACAAGAATGGGATATATCAAAAGATATTATGATGCAATTTCAAAATTTAAAATTAACATACCTACGCCTGTAATGGCAGGTGTGCGTACGCCATTAAAACAGTATGCTTCATGTGTACTAGTTGATGTTGATGATACGTTAGATTCTATCTTTGCATCAGACATGGCAATTGGNAGATACATTGCACAAAGAGCCGGCATTGGTATCAATGCAGGTAGAATACGTGGAATAAATTCACGTATTAGGGGAGGTGAAGTAGCACACACAGGTGTGGTCCCGTTCCTTAAAAAGTTTGAATCAACTGTAAGATGTTGTACCCAAAATGGAGTACGTGGTGGTAGTGCCACAGTGCATTTTCCCATTTGGCATCAAGAGATTGAAGACATACTTGTACTAAAAAATAACAAAGGTACAGAAGATAACAGAGTACGTAAGTTAGATTATTCAATACAACTATCAAAAATATTTTACGAAAGATTTATTAAAGGCGGAGATATTACTTTATTTTCACCACATGATGTTCCAGGATTGTACGAAGCATTTGGTACTGCAAAATTTGACTCATTGTATAAAAAATATGAGAAGGATATGTCTGTACCAAGAAAAACTATCCAAGCAAGAACATTAATTGGTGACATATTAAAAGAACGTGCAGAAACAGGAAGAATTTATATTATGAATATTGATCACACAAATGATCACAGTTCTTTTATTGATCCGGTACGCATGTCAAATCTATGTCAAGAAATAACATTGCCAACTGATCCATTACAACACATTGATGGTAAAGGTGAAATTGCACTTTGTATACTATCAGCAATTAATGTTGGTGTATTAAAAGATATAAAAGAATTAGAAACACTTTGTGATTTAAGTGTACGTGGATTAGAACAAATTATTGATCATCAAAAATATCCTGTAAAAGCGGCAGAACATTCTACAAAAGCAAGACGCAGTTTAGGAATAGGATATATTGGACTTGCACACTATCTTGCAAAAAATAAAGCAAAGTATGAAGATAAAGAAGCATGGAAACTAGTAAATGAATTATCAGAAGCATTTCAATATTATTTGTTAAAAGCATCAAATCAAATTGCAAAAGAAAAAGGTCCTTGTGATTACTTTAAGAAAACAAAATATTCAAAAGGATTACTTCCAATTGACACTTATAAAAAAGATGTCGATACAATTGTATCAACAAAATTAAAAATGGATTGGGAAGCATTAAGAAAAGACATAGTAGAACATGGATTAAGACATTCAACATTGTCAGCACAAATGCCATCTGAATCATCAAGTGTAGTAGGCAATGCAACAAATGGAATTGAACCACCAAGAGGATATTTGTCAGTTAAGAAGTCTAAAAAAGGACCTTTAAAACAAATAGTNCCACAGTANGAAACNTATAAAAAATACTATACGTTGTTGTGGGATATGCCNAGTAATGAAGGNTANATTAATATTGTNGCGGCAATGCAGAAATACTTTGATCAAGCAATCAGCGGTAATTGGAGTTACAATCCATTAAAATTTGATAACAACGAAGTTCCAATGAGTGTGTTAACTAAAGATTTTTTAACAACTTATAAACTTGGTTGGAAAACTAGCTACTATCAGAATACATATGACTTTAAAGGAGAAGAGCCAAATATTACTGATCAAGAGAATGTAGCAACTATAGACGAAGCATTAGAAGTAGCAGAAGAACATCAATCACACCAAGACGATGAAGCTTGTGATTCATGTGCAATTTAAATAAATATTGACAAAGCAACGAGAGAGTGTATAATTAAAATATGGCAAAGACAGTATTCAATAGAAATGAAGTAGATTTTACCAAAGAGCCTATGTTTTTTGGAGAAGATCAGAGTGTGCAGAGATATGACATTTTTAAATATCCTGCATTGGACAAACTTAACCAAACTATGCTTGGGTATTTTTGGAGACCGGAAGAAGTCAGTTTACAGAAAGATCGTGCTGATTATCAAAACTTCCGACCAGAACAAAAACATATTTTTACGTCAAACTTAAAATATCAAACGTTGCTTGACTCAGTACAAGGACGTGGACCAAGTTTNGCTTTTTTACCTTATGTGTCGAATCCAGAATTAGAAGGATGTATTGTTACTTGGGATTTCTTTGAAACAATACACTCACGTTCATACACACATATTATGAAAAATGTATATGCTGATCCATCTGAAGTATTTGATACAATTTTAAATGATGACGAAATTTTAAAACGTGCAGTTTCAGTTACAGAAAATTATGATAAGTTTTCTAAAATGGCTGAAAATTATTTTGTTAAAGGTGAAGGCGATATTACAGAAGTCAAAAAAGCATTATACCTTGCAATGGTTAACGTAAATATCTTAGAAGGTTTAAGATTTTATGTTTCGTTTGCTTGTACTTTTGCATTTGGTGAACTAAAATTAATGGAAGGTTCTGCTAAAATTATATCACTTATTGCACGTGATGAAGCAACTCACTTAAATTTATCAACACAGGTCCTTAAGAACTGGCACAAAGGTGATGATGCTGGAATGACCAAAGCAATTAAGGGTTTAGACAAAACTGTAATTGAAATGTTTAAAAATTGTGTTGAAGAAGAAAAAGCATGGGCAAGACATTTATTCAAAGATGGATCGATCATCGGTTTAAATGAAAAGCTATTANGCACTTACGTTGAATGGATCGCAAACAAAAGATTAAAAGCGATTGGCTATGATCCAATTTATGATATACCAGCAAATGCTAATCCTTTACCATGGACAGCAAATTGGTTATCAAGTGCTGGGTTACAAGTTGCACCACAAGAAACTGAAGTGGAATCATACATTATTGGTGGACTAAAACAAGATGTTGATGATAAAACTTTTGAAAACTTTGAACTATAAATAGGTGTATGAATAGCAAGTATGATTGGAGAGGAGTTGATATTACGTTTTCGGAAAGACATGGGTATCGACTTAAATTAAAAAATACAAAAAGATCAAAAACAGAAGACAACAAAAAGAAAGAAAAAAATGTTAAAACAAAAACTAAACAAAGATGACATTGTAGTATTTCGTACTGTTGGTAGTGATGAAGTAGTTGGTAAATTAATAGAAGAAACGGATACATCATATAAAGTATCTAAGCCATTAGCACTAGCAATGACTCAAAATGGAGTTGGTATGACAGCATATATGATTATGGCTGATCCAGAAGCAACTTTTGAGTTTTTAAAAAGTACAATAATTACAGCAGTTTTGGCCAATAAACAAGCCAAAGATGCATATACACAAAGTACATCAAAACTAGTTACTCCTAGTACACCGTCGATAGTTACGTAATAAATACTATTATAATAGGAGATAGTAAAATGCCAAATGTAGCAAGAGTTGGTGATGCAGTTACAAATCATACACCGTGTGATTCGCCCCAATGTCAGACAGGATCGCAAAATGTACTAGCTAACCATATATCTGTGCATAGAGTAGGTGATTCAAATACAGATCACGGCTATATTTTATGTATACCGCATTCAACAAATTTAACTTCTGGATCTCCTGATGTGTATGTGAACAATCAACCAATTGCTAGAATTGGTGATGATTATTCATGTGGTGTAAAAGTAAATTCAGGGTCACCAAACGTGATAGCAAATAGTTAGGAAAAAAATGGTACAAACAATATTACCAGGTGAAGATCAAGGACTTTTTAAAGATTTTAACGGAACAGCTATAAGTCAAAGTCTTGGTCCTATAGCAAAAGACGCCTTACAAAATGGACTATTTGATGTCCAGGATACTAAAGATCTTTGGGGTAATGATATTAAAACAATGTCAGCTTTTAAAAACCCTCATACTGATACCATATCACAGATTAGAAACACTTTATATACTGGCAACGGCAATGGTTGGGTTGGTTTAAATAATTTACCAGCTGGTTGGGATGACTCAAACGAATCATCAAGAGCAACAGTTGATGGTAGTATACTTGGTTCTGGTGAACCGTCAAGAAAATTAACAGACACAGAAATTGATCAAATGAAAAGAGTCGATGGTGTATTAAATGATTTTAATAGGCACACAAACATTCAAAGTGGAGTTGACCAAACAGCATATGGGCAAAACAGCCCATTTAGTTATTTAGGTGTTCAAGGTGGTCCATCATTTAATTTACCAAATGGTCACTTGCCAAGACCAATTGGACAAATGTTATCAATTGGACAAGGTATAAATGCACTTAATACTTCATTGGGTGCCGCGGCCGCAGTAGGCACAGGACCTTGTGCATTTATTGATGATATATTTGGTGCTTTGTCAAAAGGTGCAGGAATATTAAATCAAATATTAGGAGCAATTGGACAAGTTCTTGGATTAGTAAATTTAGTTATGGGCATAGTAGGATTTGTAATGCAGTTGGCACAAATGATTTTAGCTGATCTGGCAAATTTAGCATCAGCAATAGCAAGACTTACAAATGCCGCAATTGCAGGATTGTTAGATGGACTAATGAGTGATCCATGCATGAGACATTTAATTACAGCAGGTATTGCCGGCTTTGGTTTATTACAGACGATAAAGAAACTTACATAAAATGATTAATACAATTATATTATGTGCAATACCAGATGAAATAGAAGGTTTGCATTATACTGATGTATTCTTTACAGGAGTTGGTAAAATTAATGCCGCGGCAACCACAGAACAAATTATTAAAGATTACAAACCAAATTTAATTATTAATTACGGTACAGCAGGATCACTTGATCTTGATTTAAAAGGATTGGTTCAAGTAACAGGATTTGTAGATAGAGACATGGATGCAAGACCTTTGAATTTTAAACTTGGTCAAACTCCTTATGAAAAAGATGTTATGCTAGGAACACCAAAAGTTGTTTGTGGAACAGGTGATACTTTTGCTACTAAAAAACCAGAAATAGATTGTGATATCGTTGACATGGAAGCATACGCAATCGCAAAAATTTGTAAAAAACATGAAGTTGAATTTTTATGTTACAAGTATATTTCAGATTCAGCAGATAATAATGCTTCGAGCGATTGGGCTGAAAATGTTGCAAAAGGTTGTAAAATATTCAAACAAGAAATATTAGATAATCTTTCACAACCATTGCTGAAATATTAATAAACGGAGAGATGGCTGAGCGGTTGAAAGCACCGGTCTTGAAAACCGGCAAAGGGGCAACTCTTTCGTGAGTTCGAATCTCACTCTCTCCGCCAGAAATAAAAGTATATAATAGTAATAGTTAATATATAAATATTTGCATGATAGAACAATTAGAAAAAATATTAGCAAAAAGGTCAACTGTTAAAAATTTTAACGGAAATCCACTAGAATCTAACCATATAAGCACAATTACAGAAGCAGTAGCTAAAACACCGTCATGTAATAATAGATACAACTTTAAAGTTAAAGTATTAGGGCAAAAATTAAATGATAGAAAAGCAAAACTTAATTTGTATGATTACGTTTGCACAGTATCTAAAGAAAATGTTAGATATAGTGAAGACGAAGATTTGATGGTTATACGTAGTCCAAAATCATATAAAGAAGCTCGAGATTGGCACAATAAAAATATTTTGTCATCAAGAATCAATGGCCAGATGTTAGCACCATTAGTACTAGTTTGGTATTTCACTGATGGAGACGCAATAGAAAATGATTATTTAGACATTGGGTTATCATGTTGGAATACAGTTATTACTTCTGAGCTACTTGGTATACAAAGTGGATTTTGTTCTTGTTTTGATGCAGATTATCTTCAAAATTTTTTAGGCATCGAAGGAAAACCAGTAGTGATGGCAGGTTTCGGATATGCTCAAAGTATAATATCAAATGATGAAAAGCATTCAAATAATCCAAGGCCTTCATCATCAGATATATTAGTTTAAATCTTGACTAGATTGAATAATTGTAGTATTATATCATTATGACATACATAGTAAAAGATGAATGTATAAAATGTAAACATACAGATTGTGTTGAAGTGTGTCCTGTGGATTGCTTTTATGAAGGAGAAAATTTTTTAGCAATTAATCCAGATGAGTGTATAGATTGTGGAGTATGTGAACCTGAATGTCCGGTTGATGCGATTGTGGCAGACACTGATCCTGAAATTGCTAAATCAGAATTAGACTATTGGATTCACATAAATACAGAGTACAGTAAAAAATGGCCAAATATAACAAAAAAGAAAGATGCGTTACCAGAAGCAGAAGAATATAGTCCAGCTAACATGCCAGACCAAAAATCTAAGAGAGATCTTCTTTCTGAAAACCCTGGAACTGGAGATTAATAAATGAGCAAAAAAGACAAAGTAGAACTGAACAAACCTTTAAGTCAAAACATGAATGAACGTATTGATGTTGACATGGATAGAATAAGATCATATCACGTTATGGTTGCAACACCATGTTATGGTGGTATGGTAGGTGAACCATATTTAAAAGCTATGACAGGATTATCAATACTTTTTAAACATTATGGATTAAATTTTACACTTGCAACATTATCAAATGAAAGTCTAGTAACAAGGGCTCGTAATACACTTACTGCAATGTTCTTACAAAATCCAAACTAT
>NHHF01000107.1 GCA_002171155.1 Betaproteobacteria bacterium TMED156 | reverse complement strand
GGTATGTTAATTTTTTTCATCTTTTTAGGCTGCGTCGTAGATAACTTCAAGAGATTTTTTAGGTTTAACATTCTTGCCCAGCATATCCGCTTGAGTAGCAGGCTTTAAAACTACACCTCTGCCAACAGTATCAGAGGAGAAAAGATTTAGAAGTTCATCTTGTGTAAGTGGTTTCGGGTGAACTGGCGGAGCACTTGCTACATTGGAGGCTAGTTCACCAAAAAGTGGGCCCCATTCACTATCAGGTTTTCCTATAATTTCATAACTTGCGCTTTTGCGACGAATATCTTCATTCGCTGGTATTGCGGCCAAAACAGGAATGTTTACCTTCTCAGTAAAAGATTTAGCCTCACCTGTTCCGTCATCCTTATTTATGACCATACCGGCAACACCAACATTACCTCCTAGTTTTCTAAAATATTCAACTGCTGAACAAACATTGTTAGCCACATAAAGAGATTGCAAGTCATTACTTGCAACCACAATTACTTTTTGGCACATGTCACGAGCAATCGGCAAGCCGAACCCACCACAAACAACGTCACCTAAGAAATCTAAAAGTACATAATCAAAACCCCAATCATGAAACCCTAGTTTCTCAAGTGTTTCAAATCCGTGTATGATTCCTCTACCTCCACACCCTCTTCCAACTTCAGGTCCTCCAAGTTCCATAGCGAAAACGCCATCTCTAATGAAACAGACATCTCCAATTGAAACTTCATCACCAGCTAGTTTCATTTTTGACGAAGTTTCAATTATTGTCGGACAAGCTTTCCCTCCAAAAAGAAGTGATGTGGTGTCGCTTTTGGGATCGCAACCTATAAGAAGAACTTTTTTCTTTTGTTGCGCCATCATATAAGACAAATTTGCAAGAGTAAAACTCTTACCAATACCTCCCTTACCATAGATAGCAATAATCTGTGTTTCTTTCTTGATTTCTCCACTATGAACCGGATCAGGTTCAAGTGATGCTTCAGCTGAAAGCCTAGTTCTCATCAACTTAATCTCTTTAACATCTTTTGAACCCACTACTGAATCTTTCATGAGTAACCTTTCCAATCAATAATCATTTTCAAACATGATGAATCGTTAAAAGCAACTTTGTAAGCATCAGCTGCTAAATCAGCTGGAAATTTATGAGTTACGATATCTGTAAAATCAAGTTTCTTAGATTTAAAGTAATCATTTACTTGCTGTAAATCGTAATCGGACCACTGAGCTGACACTCTAATTTTGGCTTCTCTAATAAACGCTGGAGCAAAGTCAAAATTCAAAGGTTTATCATAAAATCCGGCTAATACTACCTCACCTTTAGGCTTTAAAAATTTGATTAAATCATTTAGTTGACTTGAATCACCACTGGCATCAATAACTGATTTACCTGTCAAATTTCTAGATTCACTTAGACCAATTAGTTCGTACGGAAAACTTCCTTTTCTCCTATCAGGATTAACCTCCACAACTACGGGATTAGCCCCCTTTAGAATTGAAATCCTCGCTATTAATCTCCCTAGAGTTCCATGCCCTATAATAATGTCAGGCTTATATCCTTCTTTTTCTGAGAAAATGTGATGAGCAGTAGCTGCTAAAGCCAGCAAGATTCCCTCCTCCTGTGTATCATTTGGCACAGAACAAATTCTTTTTGACGAAACAACTAGTCTTGAAGCAGAACCACCAAACAAGGACTTGTATCCAGCGAAACATTTTGCTCCTGGTACGAATACCCTTTCACCAGCTACAAAACGAGATTCCTCCCCACTTTTTTCTACTGTGCCAATTGACTCGTAGCCGGGTATCAACGGATAACCCATCCCAGGAAAGTTAGGCATTCTGCCCTCATAAAGCAATCTTTCAGTACCTGAACTGACGCCACTATAATTTACTTTCACCAAAACATCATCCGCTTTCATGTCGGCTATTTGTAATCTTTTAATGGAGATAGATTCAGGCCTATCAATGACTACAGCTTCGGCTTTATTTAGAGGATGCGATAAATTTAGGTTCATTATGTAACGTTAAAACTGTAAATGTTAGTTGTCAATTAAAAGTGTCAGATTTTTATTACAGTTACAACCCTACTCTCTTTTTTCTACCTGTCAATTAGTTTATATGTTGCATCGCTTATAAAATTAAGCTTCAGCCACTATCAAACCAGTTTGAATTGGAAGAGTTACTTTAATAGAGCGAACTGAGGAAAATCCTGCCTCTTTTAATAAAAAATGAATTCTTTTGTGACTTCTCGGCAATCCTTTACCCATAGCCAATAGATACATACCAAAGTAAGCATCACTCATCCTTCCCGTACCAGCCTCACCAGCCATTGGTTCCGCAATCAATAATTTTCCAGAGGTTTGTAATGATTTTTTTGCAGAGGCTAAAATTACTTTCAAATTTTTGTCTGGATGGTCATACAAAACCCTAATAAGGGTTATCAAGTCATACCCTTTGGGTATAGGATCCCTCAGGAAACTTCCTTGATAAACTTTAATTTGACTTTCAAAACCAGAATTACATATCTTTTCCCCAGCAATTTTTGAAACCTGAGGAAGATCAAAAACAGAAATTTTTAAGTTTGGATATTTTTTTGCCAGGTTTATAGCAAAAGTAGCTTGTCCTCCCCCCAAATCCAAGATCTTTTTATGCTTGTAGAATTTGTAAGCAGAGCAAATTTGTTCCGAAACCAAGGGTTGAGAAATTGACATAACCTCACTGTAATTTCTGATAATCTCCTCCGAAAAACAAAAATCCTCGTGTTTTTCATTGCTTGCGTATGGCCAGAAACTTCCAAGCGCTGTTGAGTTTCTTTGTTTCCTTAATAATGCTACTGGATCAATAAGATCTTTGTAAAAAGTTGAATGATGCTTTATCAATGCAGAAATTGAAGGCTTAGTTAAAATCAAAATGCCTTTAATTCCCAGGCCAATCAAATCATTTTCTCTGGTTTCTACTATGCCAAGTGCTTTAGCACCATCAATTAATCGTTGCATTTCTGGTAAGTCAACACTACAAATTTCAGCTAGATTTGAGAGTTTTACAGGACCGCCCCTTAATTTTTCAAGTAAATCAAGAGAAATACAAGCAAAAAGAATCTGCGAATAAACAAAACCAGATACTAAATCAAATATTTGATTGGCTTGAGACTTTACAAATGGTTTGAAAACCCAAGTATTCTCGAAGTAATTTCTAAACTTGGCATTTAATAAAATTCGATCACGTATCTTAGACAGCCAGTATGAATTAAAAACAATCACAGGAACAGTTTGAAAAAACTCAATTCGGTAAACCGGCCTTGAATGGCTGTTTTAATACCCTTTTTACCCTCATTGGTCCTTTTTTTGGTACTAATCTTTGAGATTCAGCTTTGACAAGCTCTTTAAGCTTGCCAGCTCCCTTACAATCAGGAATAGCTTTCACTGCTTTTTCAACTAAATCGTCAAAATAATTCACTGCACCCGAAAGTCCTAGTTCCTTTGCTGAACTCATTCTCCCAAGACTCTCATCTTGGCCAGTTGGCTTACCCAAATCGATAGGATTTGCAATCACATCCCTTATATCATCAGCAACTTGATAAGCCTCACCAAGTACCTCACCAAGTAACCTCCAATCATTTGAGTAATCTCCCGAGGAAATTGCACCCGATAATGTTGCCGCAGAAAATAATGCTCCGGTTTTTGCTTTTTGATATTGACGGAGTACTGCCTTTGACTCGCATTCCCACGCTTGTCCAGCAACAATGCCCTCGTGTGCTCCAACCCCTTTGGAAATACAATTGAGCAAAGGGGACAACCTATCTTTGTTCTTGACCTTTGAACTGACAATAAATTGGTAAGCAAGTACAATAAGTGCGTCACCAGTTAAAACTGCAATTCTTTCGTCAAAAGCCTTGTGAACTGATGGTTTGCCTCTTCTTAAATCAGCATCATCAAAACACGGCAAATCGTCGTGAACTAGAGAGGCGCAATGAAGAAACTCAATGCTACAAGCAGATGTCAAAGCCAACTCTGGATCATCGTTTCCACAGGCACTAGCAACAGCTAAAGTTAGTCTCGGTCTGATTCTGGCTCCACCAGGAAATACAGCATGATTGATAGCTGAAATTAACATCGGAGGTGCATTTTTTTTGTCGCACAGTTTAATACCTTTTAATAAGTGTGACTCTAAAAGTAATTCAGCATTCATTTTTCACTCCCAGAATAAAAAAAAATCAAAAACTTAATTATCCTAATTAATTTATGTCAATTATAGTTGACAATAAGTAATGTACATCAATATTTACTCTTGAGACAATAAATTTAAACAAACTAACTAAATATAATGAACAAAATGAAATTTGCTCAACCAGACAAAGATCAAGTTCCAACTGATTGGCCATACAGAAAGAATAGTAGGATTATTGAAGTTGACAAAATAAAATGGCATGTACAAATTTTTAAAAATAATAAAAAAAAACAAAGACCACTATTTTTACTAATCCATGGAACTGGAGGAGCTGTTCACTCATGGAAAAATATAATCACTCCTCTTTTTGTAAATGCAGATTTGATTTCTATAGATTTACCTGGACACGGATTTACTTATGAAAAGCATGAAAATGACTATTCCTTACCAAGGATAACAGAGTTACTCATAAACCTTCTTAATGCTCTTAAAATAGAAAATCTCGACAAAGTTGTTGGTCATTCAGCTGGGGCCGCTATTGCAATTGAGCTATCCCTTCAAACAAATTTGGGAAAAGTAAATCACATCGTCGGAATAAATCCATCTCTTGTTCCACCTCCGCCTATTTTTAACACATTACTCAATCCAATCATTACTCCCTTTGTGACTGCTAAAAGTTTTACCTCACTTTTATCTTCAATCACACGCAATACAACCTTGGTTGATAACTTGCTAACCTCAACTGGATCAGAATTAAATAAAGATCAAAAGAATTTATATAAAAGAATTTTTCAAAAAAATCGACACTTAAATGGGTCAATAAAATTTATGGCCTCTACTAACCTTACAGAATTATTGTTAAAAACAAAAAATTTAAAAACTAGCTCAACTTTTATTATAGGTCAGCAAGACAATTGGGTTAAAAGAGAACCACTTTTGAAAATACTAAAACAGTATTTTCCATCCTCAAAAATCATAGAAAATATTGGAGGTCACTTACTTCATGAAACTTACCCGGAAAAAATTTCAGAACAGATTCTTAAGGCGTCATTCATTGAGTAATTTTGTCAATAATTTTGTATGAATTTGCTCGTGGTAAAGCAAAATATTTTGCCCCCATTGATGAAGCAATGGATATAGCTTTATCACTTGAAATGACACCTGTATCAATAAAAATACACTTTGTTCCTAATGTTTTAATTTGTTTTGCGCTATCAAGTGCGTCTGCATGTGCCTGAACTCTTCCACCTTTACCGTCTCTGCAAATATTAGCACCACCATCACTCAGAACAACAGCAACCGGTGTCTGATTGTCTTTTAGTAAAAGATCTATTAGATTTTTACAATCATCAAGTGCTGCAGATAGAGGGGTTCCACCACCACCAGGAAGTCCTGCAAGCGTCTTTTTTACTTTTACCAATGATCTTGTAGGAGGTAAAACTAAATCGCTACTTTTATTTCTAAAAGTAATTACAGCCACTTTATCTCTTCTTATGTAACACTGCGCTAACAATAATTCAACTGCACCCTTAGCTTCACCAAGACGGTTGGCAGCAGAGGAACCGGATGCATCTACCAAAAAAATAGTTGTGCTTAATTGTCGGCTCTTTCTTTTATATATTCTAAAATCCTCAGATTCAATATTTATCAATACTTTATGTCTACGGAATTTTTTGTTTTTTCTCGCAGTTTGATGAGGAATTGCTGCTTTTATGGTTTCTAAAATATTTAGCCTATTGCCTAAGTTGGGTTGTCCTTTAGTAACTCCATAAAGCTTTCCATTTCCCACTTTGTTCTGGGTTTGAAATCCCTTTTTTCCACCTCCTTTTCTTCCCCTAATAGAAAAATCTATTCCGGTACTTAAAATTTCTTTCAATAAACTCTCAGGAATGTTTGACGCAATTGAATCAACATACTTTTCATCATCGACGTTATTATTTGTAATGTTAGTATCTCTATCTAAATTTTCATCAATCATTTGATCATCATTTTCCTCCAACTCATCATTTTGTGTGTCAGAGTCATTCTTACTTTTCTCATCTTGATTATTTGGATTTGGGAATTGTGTCGCCCTTGGAATTATTACTAAACGAATTGCAAGTTTTAAGTCATTTTCATTAGGCTCAAACCTTTGCTCATAGGCCGCGATAATTCTAGCTACCTTGCCAGCAATAATAACTGGCCGCATACTTTGTAAACCCAAAAGAAGTGACGTCGTTGAAATTATTTTTATACTTTCATCATTTAAATTAACATGAGCAAGTCTTTCTCTAGCCTTATTTATTTCAAAATCTGAAGGAAGTTTAAAATCGAAATCACAATTAATTTTTGAACTAGAAATTGGAAAAGTAAGAATTATTCCCAATCGATCATTAAGTGAATTAGTGATGATCGAAGATGATTTGTCATCGTCTTCAATTAATGCCTGATTAATGGTGACAAGTGCACACTCTCCTCTTTTGAGTTTACTTTGATAAGTATTTGTAAAATCCAAAGCATTGCATAGACAGCTTGAAATTTCGTTACTTATTTTTTCTGCATCCCTTAGAATAAGAATTTTTTTATTTTCTCCCTCCAAAATCCCAATTTTTTTTGTCATTCTACCTTCCAGTAATGATTTGGCAATATCTACTCCTCCGATTAAGCTATCTAAGTCGATATTAAAAGGAACCTTGTGAGTTGTTGACTGGGAAGGTATCAACTTAATAAAATTTTGAAGCCAGGATTCAACTAAAATTGAATCATTACTTTGTATGCAAAGACCACCAGTGTCCCAAGGAGAAACAGACATAGCAATAGTGGCCATTTTAATTTCAAAACTTGAATTAATCACAAAGTTTATTCACCTAAAATTTCAGAGACCCCTTTTTCAACTCTTACAGTTGAGCTCGTGTCATCGAGTGGATTTTTTCTAAGTCTGTGCCTTAAACACATTTTTGCTATTTTTTTTATATGAGAAATTTTCACTTTTGATGATCTTTCAAGTGATGCTAATGCACAACTAGCTCTTGTTAGTGTAAGCTCGCCTCTTAACCCATCAGTTTTGAGAAAAATACATAGTTCAGCCATTGTTCTTAGAATTTCATCTGGAATAATAACTTTTGGCAATCTCCTTCTAGCCGATTCAATTTTTTTTCTTATAATTTGATCTTCTTGATGCCAAGCAGCCATAAATGTATTTGGGTCTGAGTCAAAAGCATTTCTTCTTCTTATAACCTCGATTCTCTCATCAAGATCTACTGGAGTTTTTACTTCGACTGAAAATCCAAATCTATCTAGTAACTGCGGCCTCAATTCTCCTTCCTCAGGGTTTCCACTACCAACTAAGACAAAATTTGCAGGGTGTGACAAACTCAAACCCTCCCTTTCAACTATGTTTTCTTTTGAGGCGGCTACATCAATCAATAGATCAACTATGTGATCTTCCAAAAGATTTACTTCATCGATATACAAAAAACCTCTGTTTGCGTCAGCCAACAAGCCCGGATCAAATTTTTTTAAACCTTCAGTGAGCGCACTCTGTAAATCAAGTGAGCCAACAACTCTATCCTCAGTAACGCCTAGCGGTAAATCAACAACTGGAACTGGAATTGATTCGGCTTTTAATAATTTTTTCCTGCTTCTAGGAATTGAATTATATTGAGAAGTACAACTTTCACATAAACCAGCTATCCATTTTGGATCACATTGGTAAGAACAACCTTTGACGGATTTAAGAAGAGGTAAAATGTTGGCCAAAGCCCTAACAGCAGTTGACTTTCCAGTTCCTCTATCACCCAAAACTAATACTCCACCTATAGAAGAGTCAATTGCAACCAAGATAAGTGCCAACGACATTTCATCTTGTCCAACAATTGCAGAAAAGGGAAAGGTTTTATTCATAG
>NHHF01000106.1 GCA_002171155.1 Betaproteobacteria bacterium TMED156 | reverse complement strand
AAACAAAAAAACATTAGCTGAAAAACAGTTGAATTTACAGCAGGCTGTTAAAGAAATAAATTTGGAACTTGCATCAATGCAGAGTGAAATTGGATTTTCAGTTGACTTTGAAACCAACAAAGACGTTGTAACCGTTACCAGGAAAGACTCTGGGGAGATTGTAAGACAGATTCCTAGTGAAACTGTTTTAAACATTGCTCATAGTATCGAAAAGCTTAAGGGCGTTCTTTTCGATAAATTAATTTAAAAAACCATCAAAATTTTGTTGCATTTATAAATCATATGTTGTATTTTAGTATCAAACGTTGTTAAATAGTTTCAAATTTTATGTTGTTTTTAAACTTTTTAACTAATAAAAAAAGCCTATAGGGGAATTACATGTCAGTTATAAATACAAATATTAAATCACTAATTGCTCAGGATACCCTGACGCAAAATAGTAAGAGGCTAGCTATAGCTATGGAAAGGCTATCGACTGGTAAAAGAATTAACTCCGCAACAGACGATGCTACAGGTCTCGCCATAGTCACAAAGCTCGATTCTCAAACTCGTGGTTTACAAACAGCAATCAAAAATGCCAACGATAGTATCTCAGCTGTTGAGACTGCTGAAGGCGCAATGCAAGAAGTAACCTCAATTCTTCAGAGGATGCGGGAATTAGCATTGCAAGCTTCATCTGATACCAACAGTGATTCAGATCGTGCTTATCTTCAAAATGAAGTGAACCAGTTATCCACTGAATTGGATCGTATCTCAACAACAACCCAATACAATGCAGTTAACCTCTTGGATGGTTCATACACAGGAAAAGTTTTCCAAATAGGTTCTAATGGTGGTCAGACAATGAATATTTCCATCGGGAGTATGGGTTCAAATGTTCTAGGTGCTGCAACTTCAAATTCGGGGACTGTTTCAAGCACTCCTGTCACAACATCAGCTCCTGTTACTTCTAGTACTGTTACTACTGGAGGAAGTACTGCTAAAGGAACAGATGCTGTTCAAACAGTTGTAAATTTAGAATTTTTAAATAATTCTGGATCTGACGCATACAAATTCCTTATTGTTGATAGTTTGTCAGGTCTAACTGCGGAAGTATCAAATTTGACAGTTGATATGACAAATAGTGTAAGTAAAGATGCTTTTGTTGCTGCACTAAATTTGAGTGCTGCCACTGGTCAGACTGATACCACAATCACAGCAGCAGCAGCATTTTCCTCTGCAATTACTGGAGCGTTGGATATTACAAACTCAAGTAATTATGGCAAGGTTAGATTTGCTATTTCTGTGGACGGTGGAGCAACTACTCAGATTGACTTGAGAGATAAGCTGGTATCTACTGCCGGTGTTGACTCATCATCAGTAACACAAACTCAAGTTATCACTGCACTAGACGCAGAATTGGAGCGTCTTTTTGATGCCAGAGTTGGTGCTGCCAATACATCAGATAAGTTAACTATCACTGACCAATCAGGTAGACGTATCAAAGTAACTCAAGGTGCAGGTGATGGGACAATGTTTGGTACTGATGCGACTAATAATGGTGGTTTACTGGCAATTGAGACTACTAGAAATAAGTTGTCTGCTGCTTGGAGTGGTGACAATCTAGTAGTAACCAATACGGGGGGTGGTAAAGTAGCACTCAGTGGATATTCTGCTCAGAACAGCAGTCAGGTTGTTTACAACGTCGTAAACGATGCTCAATCTGAGGGTGTTAACGAGCCAATTCTATTGGCACAAGCCAACGATAATCAGGTGACTCAATCATCTGCTGTTATACAAGGAAAGGTTGAGACAACTCAAACATCTTTGCGTTTCTCAGATACTACTGGTAACGGTGGTTCATCACTTTATTCATTTACTATCACAAATGGTGCTGGTGATGTTTATGCTTCGATTGACAGCTTGAATGTATTCTCAACAATTGATGCTGAAGTAATTAAGGCTTCTGTAATGGCTGCGCTTTCTAGTGGTGTTGCAAACTTGGCTGGTACAGACTCATCCTTTGATGTACAAGAGTGGGATGTTACTTATTCTGGAGATCAATTATCTGTTACAAATACAAAAGGTAGAGCAATCGCAGTAGAAAACTACAGTAGTACTGATGGTTTCTTAACAGTTACACCTGTCAATGAGGTTGGAGCCGCAGAGGTTCTTGCAAGTCAAAATGCGTACTATTCTGAGACAAGAGTTCAATTAAACACCAGTGCCTTTGGTCAAAACTTCTCTGGAACAGGAACCAACAGATTTGTATTCTCTCTGGATGGCGTAACTAACACTGCAGACTTTACTGTAAGTGTTGATGGGGCATCGGCAGCAGGTGGACTAGCCAGCGGTGCTGCATTTGCTTCTGCAGTAGCTCATTCTCTTGCTACCGCTTCTATTACCATTAAAGATCCAAACGATGGAAGTGTAATTGCCGCAGCTGATTTATCAGGCATAACAGTAAATTATGATGCTGACACTGCCGAGCTAGTTTTCCGTGATGCTAATGGTCGTTCATTAGGATTCGGTTATGATGCCTCTGCAAATAATCTTAATGGACTGGGTATTGGTCCCCTTCAAACAGATACTGTTACCGGGAATTCAAATAAATCTCTCGTGGTTGACAGAACATCGAGTACCGCTCAGGGAGATGTAATAAATGCATCTGAAGTTACCTTATCATTTAGCACAGCGAATGCTTCCTTTAACTTTGCTTTGAATGGTAACTACCTTGATGGCTCGTCTAATAACGCAAGTGCTGCTATGAGTGCTGCAATATCTGCAAACTTTGGAACAGATGTTGCGTCTCTTACAACTAAATTAGATGCGTTAATGACCAAGGTCAATGGAGCTCATGCTTCTACCGTATTTGAATACGAAATTGATGGGTCCAATAAAGCGATCACTATCAGGCAAAGGGATGGAGGTGAAATAATAGTTGGTGGATTCGTTACAGCAGCGACTCATAAAACACTGACGGCTGATTTATCTTCACCCTCAGGACAAGCTACAGCACAGACTCTTAAATTCCAAGGTCATGACAAGGCATTAGCTGCCACAGCAGTAGGGACTCAAGGTATTGCAACAACTGCGACTCTGAAAGTTTCTGGTGATGATGTTTATTCGATGACAATCTCAGACGGAACACAATCTTATTCTGCAAATACATTGACAGTTGATACTAGCGATACAAATAGTACAACCAATTTTGCTTCATCGATTGAAGACTCGTTGCTGGGCTCAGGTATTAGAGTAAGTATGGACACTTCTGGAAATATCTATTTCAGTAGAGCAGATGGTGGAGAAATTACCCTTCAATCATTTACTTCATCGATTGGCGGAACTGGAACTTGGACACCAGGATCCAATCAAGGTAATACAATTGCTTTGGCTGGAACAGGAACAGTTGCAGGTGCTAGCATAGTTACAACCTCTAGCTCAGGAAGTAGTAGCAGTTCTAGCTCTGGAACACCAAGCTATACAACCACAGGTGGAACTTCAATTTCTGGCATGAGTATTACAACGCAAAATAATGCAAGCGCTGCCATAGCTATCATTGATTCCGCATTAACATATGTTCAGGCTGAGAGATCGAATCTTGGAGCCATAACTAATCGTCTGACATATACAGTTGACAACTTAACTAATGCAATGACTAATGCTGCAGCTGCAAGAAGTAGAGTCTTAGATACAGACTACGCGGCAGAAACTGCTGAGTTAGCTAGAACACAGATAATTCAACAAGCAGCAACTGCGATGCTGGCCCAAGCAAATCAGCAACCGCAAACTGTACTAGCTTTATTACAGTAATGCTCTAAAGTAATCGGAAACATTTCCGATAAATCTAAAGAGTAAATTTGAGAAGCCCTGGATATACTCCAGGGTTTTTCATTTTTACAACACTTTTCGCAAAAAAAAACAATTATTTCTTAAAGTTTGTCAAGAAAAACTTTAACCAGACGATCTCCTCAACGTACAAGAAAATTCAGGAATATTTAATTTCTGCATTTATTAACTGATTAAGTTATAGGAGATTGTTACATGTCAGTCATTAATACCAACCTCAAGTCATTGATTTCTCAAGACTCATTGAATATCAATAACAGAAACTTGTCGACTGCCATGCAGCGGTTGTCGACAGGCAACAAAATTAACGCCGCAAAAGACGACGCAGCTGGTTTAGCCATTAGTACAAGAATGCAATCGCAAATTAATGGCTTAAATATGGCAGTCAAAAACGCATACGACACAGTTTCGTTAACAGAGACTGCTGAAGGTGCGATGCAAGAAGTTACTACTATGCTACAGAGAATGCGTGAACTTGCCCTTCAAGCTGCCAATGATACAAACAGCGCTCAAGATCGCCGTTATCTTCAAGACGAGGTTGATCAGTTGGCCGCCGAAATAGATAGAGTTGCAAATACAACCCAATTTAACTCTATAAACGTATTGGACGGTAGCTATGCTAGCAAAGTTTTCCAAATAGGTTCCAACAGTAATCAGATTATGAATGTATCAATCGGTAGCATGAATTCCGGCGCTTTAGGAGTTGCTACATCAAATTCTGCAAGCCAGTCAACCTCAAGTACAACCGGTACATCGAGTACATCAAGTACTACTGAGAGTGTCGCTGGTGCTAAAGCCGAGGGCACTGCTCCAGAGCAGACTGTTGTAAATATGGAGTTTTTGAACAGTTCTGGTACAGATAATTACAGTTTCAAACTTGTCGATGATATTTCAGGTTTGACAGCACAAGTTACTGATCTAACTGTTGATATGACTAATCAATTAAGTAAGGATGCATTCCTTGCTGCTTTAAATTTATCGGGACAAACAGCCCAAACAGACACAATAGCTTCTGGATCAACTAACTTTTCGTCTGAGATTGCAGCTTCTCTTGACTTGACAAACTCTGAGAATTTCGGAAAAGTCAAATTTGCAATTTCTGTAGATGGTGGTGCTACTGTCCAAGTAGATCTGAAAGACAGATTACTCTCTAACGCAGCAGTAACTAACTCAGCTGTAACAGTAGCTCAGGTTATTACTGCAATGGACAACGAATTAGAGAGATTGTTTGATTCTAGGGTTGGTGCAAGTGCTAACCTTGCAGGAGGTCTAAATATTGAGGACCAAGAGGGACGAAGAATTAAACTTTCTCAAGGAGCTGGTGACGGTACGTTATTCGGAACTGATTCTCTTAACAATGGCGGTGTATTGGCCAGAGAGACCACTAGAAATAACATAACTGCTGAGTGGGAAGGCAGTACCTTAAAGGTCACAAATACTGCAGGTGGAAAAGTTGCATTATCAGGTTTTTCAGCGGGTGCAAGTAGCGCAGTTGTGTTCAATGTAGTGGATGATTCTCAAACTGATGGTTTAAATGAACCAGTACTGCTTGCAACAGCCACTTTAAACATGAATACTCAGGCAACTGCAACTTATACTGGGAATGTAGAAAAAACTTCTCTCGAGATAGTCTTTTCCGATCAAGATGGAAATTCAACTTCTTCGGCAACATATGCCTTTAATATTACGAACGGTGATGGCGATGTTTATGCCAACTTTGTCTCTTCTGCTCTAAATGTTCACACGGTAGTTGATCAAAATAAAATTAGAGACGATGTTTTAGCACAATTGTCAGCAGGAATGGTAACCCTAGCCGGTACAGATTCATCATTTAACGTTAATGAGTTCGACGTAACCTTTAACGGTAACAGGTTAAACATTACCAATAATGCAGGAAGAGCAATTGCTGTAGAGGACTTCAGAGGTGGTGGTCAGGATGATGGATTCAGTAGTCAGTCCGGTTATTTGACAGTTACCCCAGGAAATGAGCCTGGAGCTGGAGTAATCCTTGCTGATAAAAATGCATATTATTCAGAGATGCGTGTGAAGATGAATACTGGTTCATTCGGCCAAGATTTGTCAGCAACAAATACAAATAGATTCATCTTCTCCATTGACGGGGTAACACAATCTGTAGATCTGGTTATCTCTGTTCAAGGATCTGCAGGTGCAACAACAGCTGGTTTAACGAGTGGAGCTGTTTTTGCAGCAAGTGCTCAAGCAGCAATTAGTGCAGGAATTGCACCACACATTATTGACCCTAACAAAGCTGGTCTTCATGGTGGAAGTATTGTTGCAACATCAGACGTTTCTTCAATAACAGTCACTTATGATGCAGATACAGCTGAGTTAGTCTTCAGGGATCCAGCGGGAAGGTCACTCGGATTTGGTTATGATGTATCAGCTAACAACTTAGCTCACTTGGGAATAGGACCTTTGTTAGATGAATTTGTAAGTGGTCCTTCAAACAAGAATTATGAGGTCAGACGTGATTCCGCAATAGCTCAAGGGGACGTTAGAAATGCTACAGAAGTTAAAGTAACTTTGAGCGAGGATGACGCAGCCTTTAACTTCCAAGTAAATGGTTTGTATTTGAGTAGTGCAGCAGCTTCTAACGCAAGTGCGGCCATGCTTAATGCAGTATCTTATGATGCATCACTTGATTTTGATTCCTCAACATTAAAAGGAAAATTGGATACATTGATGACATCATTGAATGCTGTTCATGGTAGCAATGTATTTGAATATGAAGTGTCAGGACGAGAAATCACGATCTTACAGAGGGATGGTGGTGAAGTAAATATTGGTGGATTTGTTACAGCCAATACTCATAAAGACTTGACTGCAACTTTAACACCTGGAAGAGACGATCAAGGTGATACTATTGCTCTCAAATTCCAAAATCATGACAAGCAGTTATTCGCAACTGCCGATGGAACTGCAGGGGTACCAACTACAGCTACACTGAATATTGAGGGGGATGACTTATTCGGCCTTAAGATTTCTGATGGTACTCAGAGTTACACTATGGCTCAAACAGTTGTTGACATAAGTAACAGCAAAAGTACAGACAAATTTGTCGAAGCGATCGAGGAGTCACTAATTGGTTCTGGTATCAGTGTTACTATGGATACTGATGGCAATGTCTTCTTCAAGCGAGATGATGGTGGCTCGATTATTCTTCAGGAATTTACGTCTGCTACAGGTAAAACTGGAAGATGGACCCCAGGTTCAGGCATGGGAGACGCTCAAGCTTTGGATGGAACAGGAGCAGTTGCAGGATATGACGGAACATCGTCAACATCTTCATCCAGTAGTTCATCTAACACTGGTAGTTCACTCTCAGGCGGAGGGTCTACTTCAATCGCTGAAATAAGTGTTACCTCAAGTACAGGTGCGCAAACAGCTTTGACAGCTATAGATTCTGCTCTTGATTATGTTCAAGCTGAGAGGTCAAATTTGGGTGCGATCCAAAATAGACTGGTTCATACAATAGATAATTTATCAAATATTGTAACCAGTACTGGTGCAGCTCAGAGTCGAATCCGTGATACAGATTATGCGAAGGAGACTTCAGAGTTAGCAAGAACTCAGATCATTTCTCAGGCAGCAACAGCAATGCTTGCGCAAGCCAATCAGCAACCTCAGTTAGTTCTGCAGTTGTTGCAGTAATAGAAGTAAATTTGTAATTTTCTCCATAGCCACTTTAACCCCGGTTCGCCGGGGTTTTTTTTTATTTGGTTTTAATTGAATAACATTCACCGGAACCATCAGGAAGTTCAAGTAACCTTAGACTTCTCTCTACAGCGTATAGGTGATGGCTTGGACTATCGAGTCGCGAGTAGTTTTGAACGAATAAAACCCCACTTTTATCATTTGAAAATGCATCTAAAACTTCACGAACTTCATTGACTGCCTTAGCTGAAAACACACCAACGATAAAAGCGTCTTGTTGAAGTAAAGTTCTACACAGATCACTTTCTGAAGTGGCAAAATTAATTGGGTAATTTTTCAGTACCTCTCTTGTAATTTTTGTGTCTTTTTGAAATTCTTTAGGATCATGACCAAAAAAAACTACTCTACTTTTTTTATCACCATGCAGAAAGGTCAAAATTGTATTAAAAACACTGCATTCTCTCGGACCAATGGCAACAGCAATTTTTGGTAATCTAAAGTTAGTAAGGATTGCATGTATTTTTTGTAATATTGTTCTTGTCTGAATGTCGTACTTGTTAGGATCGTCTACAATTATATCAATTGATGCTGGTATATCCCTGGCACCCTCAAATTGTGTCAAGGTAATATTTTTCAAAGTGATAAATGGATCGCTGTATGAACTCAAGTGACAATCACCTTAGCAACTCTGTCAACTAAATCTCTGACTGATTCTTCTCTATTCCGCCTAAAAATAGCAACGTTCGGATATGCAATTGACCACTCGTCATCAATACCAAGTATCCATGGCCCTTGAGGTTCAGGCATTACAATTCCAACTTTTTGACCACATGCACCAGCAAAGTGGACAAGGGCAGTTGAGACGGAGATAATTCCGTCACAAGCGGCAGCAATTGCCAACCAATCGTCGAGTTTTACTTTGTAATCAATCTGAGGAAAAGTTACGAATTCAAACCCTTTATCTTTAATAAGTTGTTCATCTTCAGAGGTGTTACCGTATTGTAGATTTACACATAAAGCTCCTCTTTCAAAAATTGGAAACCAGTTTTCAATTCCAAGAGCTTTTGCTTTTTTTTGTGACTCCCAAAAACCTCCTTTCCATGAAATACCCACAACAGGTCTTCCTTTAGCCATATCTCTTAATTGCTTATGATATTGAACGTACAAATCCCCATTTACTTGAATGAATGATTTTTTATAATTTGTAAAACTTTCAATAGTAGGTCTGTATCTACCAGGCAAACTTCCTAACGGTATGAAACCGTTTTTTTCGATACTTGTAAGAGGCCATGACTCAAGCAAACCAGGCAAGCCGACTTGAAGGTCGGGAAACGAACGACTGATAATTGGTTTCATTCTCGCTTCACAAATAAAAAATAAATTTTTAAATTCCGCAATTGCATCTTCCATTGCACTTAAAAATAAAATTTGGTCACCAATGCCTTGCTCAACACAAATGAGTGTCCATTTTTCAGGGTCAAATTTATCAAGAAGATCAGCCCTAGGAAGAACTTTCACTTGTGGAATTAGATTTCTACCCATTGTTCCAACAGCTTTGTCAAATCCAAGTTCCCAGTACTCCCATCCTTTCTTGAAATCACGAGTTCTTAAGTGATGAAGACTTGAATTCCAGTTCATTGCAATATCAGGTTTTTTTCTCTCCTTCAATACAATCGCTTGGGCTTTATTGTAAATTTCCACTGCAGCAACTGAATCTTTATCTCCCAAAATATCAGCTTTTAATCTCATTGCAGTAGCATCATTGGGATAGAGTTCAAGAATTTCGTCTACTAAAAGAGTTGATTCATCAGGCCTAAAACCAGCTCTTAGTCCCGATGCTTTTGCTAACATGAGTTGTCTCTGATTTTTATTTTTAATCAGCAATTTATCAGCAACTCTTATAACATCATCAGCTTTGGCTAAATCAAGCAGACAGTTAATATAAAGCAATCCAATTTCGAGACTATCTGGCTCCATGTTATGTGCCTTTTCGGCTAAAGGTAAGGCGTCTCTTAACCTTCCCATTTGGCTATATACGGAAACTAGATTTTTATACGGCTTAACTCCAACCTCTGGATATCTAAGTGATCTGAGAAGAATTCTTTCAGTTGCAACCAAGTCTCCCTGACTAATTGTAATCAGGCCCTCTAGATTTAAACGTCGCCACTCAGGCATATTTTTGGAACTTTCAGCTAATATTTTTTTAGCAAGTTCAAAATCTTTATTGTTTAGCGCGACCTGGAAGGAATTATTCTTGTCGAAAGCTGGTGCGTTTATTGAATCTACTGATTCATGAACTTTTTTTGGAGCGAGTTTAGATGCTCTTCTTTGCGAGGGTATTCTATTTTTTTGTTTTCCTTTGCCCATACAGGAATTAGTTTAACCTGTTTCACTCCTTAAATCATAAGATCAAATTAAAAAACTGAATTTTAAAACTGGCATCTCTCTTGCTTTAGAAAACGTATTCAATAGTTCTTTATATCAGGGAGTAGAAATGAACAGGTTAAGTGATGAAACAATAAAACAGGCGACTGTTGGGAAAATGATGACTACCAAGGAGGTGTCAAATTATTCTCCGCAAGAAATAAGGGAAGCAATTTCTGGTTTAGTTGCTGAACATAAAACAATCTTAGCAGAAGCTTTAGTAGAAGCTGGCTTAGCATTGTATCCAGAAAGTGAAGATATATTAGCAATTGCAAGCTTGATGGCAATGCAAAGACAAGATTGGGGAATAGCATCCTCTCTGTTGAGAACACTAATTGATCAACAAGGTGTGAATGCTACGCCTTACAGTTTTATTATGCTAATACGTGCTCTTCGTTGCGATTTAGAGCATGCTGAAGCTTTAAGTATATGTATTGATGCACATGAGAGATTTCCTAATCATCCAGATGTTGATGCTGAATTTAAGGTACTAAGCTCGATTTTAGGTTTTAAAACAGCTCCCGATCTTGCCGAGCAAAGTGAGGACGTACTCTCTCCAGATACAGTTAAAGATTCAA
>NHHF01000105.1 GCA_002171155.1 Betaproteobacteria bacterium TMED156 | reverse complement strand
GCAACTATGGCTTTTGCTAATCCAACTAGTTTTAATACTTATGTTCAAAATGAAATAGCTTTAGAACAACAAGAACGAGGCGCGCACTTTCAACTTTGGAGATTACCACAATCAACTTAAATAAAAAAATAAATAGGTGAATATATATATATGTCTGCTACAATAGAAGTTAAATATTTTAATTCCTTCTTACTAAGAAAGACTGTTGATGCTAACAGTAATAACGTGCCAGCGTATAGACCAGTAACCACTACAGCTGCTAGAAACTGGATAATAGAAGAGTCTAGAATTAAAGGTAGATTTAATGGTGTGTCTGTGGGTTTTGGGCCAAGAGCTTATCTTGTGTCTGAAACAAACACAGGCTCTATAAGATTTAATTCACTTATATATTCTGGTATATTTAACTCTAGAACTAGTGTTAATAATACAAATCAGTTTCCAGCTGGTGAAGAAATAACTAGAAGTTTAGATCCGCAAAATGGATCTATACAAAAATTATATGCTGAAAATACAAATTTAACTATATTACAAGAAGATAAAGTAAGCAAAGCTTTAATAGATAAAGATGCTATTTACTCTGCTGAAGGTTCTGCTATAACAACATCAGGATCTATGGTTATAGGTCAAATAGTACCTTATCTAGGTAAATACGGAATTAGCGAAGACCCAGGAAGTTTTGCTGTGTATGGTTATAGAAAATATTTTACAGACAGAAAACGAAACGCTGTACTTAGATTATCAAATGATGGTATTACAGAAATATCTTCTTACGGCATGCGTGATTTTTTTAGAGATGAATTAAATAATTTAGACAGTGGTTCTGGACAAATTGGCGTTATTAAAGGTGGATGGGATATACACGCTAAAAGCTATGTAACTTCTTTTCAACCTTGGCAAGCAACACCTACTTCTAATACTGACTATAAAACATTAGCGTTTGATGAGAGACCAAAAGGTTGGATTAGTTTTTACAATTACAAACCTAGTCAAATATTTAGTTTAAAAAATAATTTTTACACTACTAATGGTAATAAAATATACCAACATTATCTTGGTGATTATAATAAATTTTATGGTATTTCACAAGCCGCAACAGTAACTTTAATATTCAACCCTAAAGTTTCAATGTCTAAAAACTTTAGTACTATTAATTATGAAGGTACTAACGGTTGGAAAATTAACAGCATTGTATCAGATGCTACTGAATTTGACACAGTTTCAGGTACTCCTACAGCATTTGCAGACTCTGCATTACCAATAGCTAGTTATGAAGAAGGTCAATACGTTGTTAATGGTTCTACTATAGTTACACCAACGGACGCAGCTTGGAATTCTTTAACAATATCGGGTGGTAGCTTTATACAACGATACGGTTTTGATAGAAAAGAAAACAAGTATGTGTCTGCTATAAGAAACAACAGTCAACCTCAACCTCAAGAAATTATATATGGTAGTAGTGTTTCTGGAATAAAAGGATATTTAGCAACAGTGCAATTATCTACTGATGCTACCACAAACCCTACTGGTAAAAAAGAATTATTTGCAGTATCTTCTAATTATGTAGAATCAAGTTATTAAATAAAATGAAATTAAAAAACTTAGATGTATCTGTAGATAAAATACAAGATATGATTATAAATAGTGATCTTGGAGTTGGTGACGGAAAAAGCATTGCTCATATACCAGAGATACCTATTAAACATTTATTTGCAGATCAAATATATATTAGGCAAATGGAAATGAAGCAAGGACAGGTAGTTGTTGGTGCTATACATAATCATTTACATGCTTGGTTTTTAATGAAGGGAAGAGTTTTAATAAATAACAATGGTGAAAAAGTAGAACATATAGCACCTTGTTATACAGTATCGCAACCTGGTTCAAAAAGATTTATATATGCTTTAGAAGATTCTGTATTTGTAAATGTGCATAAGAATCCTTCAAACACTAAAGATATAGAAAAATTAGAAAAAGAAATAGTATCTTTTGATATAGAAAAATTTAAAGAAAAAAACTAAATAATTATGACATTTATAGCAGCAGGCATTGGCGCCGCGGTAAGTATAGGTGGTTCTATTTTTGGCGCGAGTAGAGCTAAAAAAGCAGAGAGAAGAGCAGCTGAAGAAAAAAGAGCTTTGCAGCGAGAATTTAACGCAGCTGAAGCGTCTAGACAAGATGTGATAAATCCTTATGCTGATGTAACTAGTTTAGCTGATATGATTGTAGACAACACTGGTTTGTTGTCTAACGCTTATGCTAACATAGGTGTTGCTACACAAGCAGCTGAATTCCAAGCTGAAGAAGCGGATATAGCTTTAGCAAATACTCTTGACACTCTTATGGCTACTGGTGCTAGTGCTGGAGGTGCAACTGCTTTAGCCCAAGCTGCACTACAAAGTAAAAGAGGAGTTTCTGCAAGTATAGAACAGCAAGAAGCAGATAACCAAAAACTAGCAGCGCGAGGCGAGCAATTTTTACAACAACAGAAACTAGCAGAAGCGCAGCGAGTTCAAGGCTCTTTAATGGGTGAAGCTGCTAGAATGCAAGAAACAGATGTATTAGGTAAAGAATTTGTTTACGGCGAGACAGAACGCAGAGAAACAGAGCAGTTAAATAGACTACAAGCTCAAATAACCGGACAACAACAAGCTGAAATGCAAGCTAGATCTGATGGTGCAGCTGCCATAAGCGCGGGTATAAGCGCTGTTGGTAATATAGGGGCTGCTGCAGCCTCAAGACCGGTGGAGTAAAGGCAACTTCTAGTTTAAGTCCACCTCCAAAATATACAGATTCACAATTAGCAAAAAAATTTAAAGTTACAAAACCTATAATATAGTTTAATAAAAAATATGGCACTACCAAAATTTTCAAGAAATTATACCCGCTCTGGAGCTTATGAAAATCCTGTGACTCCTGTAGATACTAAAACTGGTGCTATCATAGCTCAGACTATATCTAATGTAGGTGACATAACTGCTAAGTTTATAGAAAAACAAAATGCTGCTGTTAACGCAGAGAACGCGGCTATAAAAAAAATGTTAAATGGTATAAATAAAAATGCAACTACCAGAAGAGAACAGTATTCTAAATCATTAGGTGAACATGGCTTAGCTCAAAACGAAGAGTTTGCTAGAGTAGGTACTGAAATGATAGATTATTTAGAAGAGCAAGAAACTGCACTTGCTATGTACAAAAGAAATAATGATTCAGAAAAAGTTAAGATAACTGAAAATAATATATTTAAAACTAATTTAGCTTTCGGCAAGTTGACGCAAGTTATTAAAGAAACTCCAGACGCTCTTAAAACTTACAGTGAAGATTCTTTATCATCAAACAACGGAATGCCAGGTGGTATAGCTCTGTCTGGTGCTGGAAAACAAAACAACCAATACTGGTTTGGTATGTCGGCTTATCAAGGTTCTTCAGCTGATAGTTCTTCAAGTTTAATATGGGATAAAAATAGCGATGAAAAAACCTTGTCTATGCGTCTTAACAGTAAAGAAATACAAGAAAATAAAAGTTTATTTACAGAAGACGAAGAGTTCCAAGGTATAGTTGTAGATCCTTTAAATTTTTTACAATCCGATCCAGGTAAAATACCAGATATTAAAACAACAGGTGTTCAATTACTCGGGGCTAAGACAGATGAAAATCCAAACGGGGTAAACTTAGTTGGTAAAAACGGGCAAGTTAATGATATTAATTTTTACGATACTTCAAGTCCAAAGAAAATAACAAGAAAAGCAGGTAAGGTGTATGTTCAGTATAATTATAACGAAAAAGCTCTTGTTGATAGATATCAAAAATCTGTTACAGATAATTTAGTTACACCATTTACAACAAATTCAGATATTAGTAGAACTAACGCTATAAGTAATAACGTGTTTAATTATGAGATGATCCCAGATGCTGATGCAGCTAACGAAAACGGTAGTCCATTTAGCGTGGGTGATCAAACTAAATTTCAAGACAGCACGCTTGCTTATGTGCGCGGATTAGTTCCTCCACCAAAAGAATTTGTATTTGACGAAGATGAATACGATGGTGTTATAGAACTCACAGCTGCAGAAAAAAACGATGCTAAAGATTTAAAAGCCGCTAAAACCAATTACAATATAGCTAAAAAACTTATAAATCAAGAAGGAAAAATACCTGATATACCAACTCAATCTAATATCTTTGATCCTAGCGCTCAACTTACAAGCGAAAGCGGTAGGTTTAAAGAAGCTGTGTCTACTATAGTAACAGGTAGTAATGGTAAGCTTGTTGAATTTATAGAGTCCGAAAGAACTGGACAGCCAAGCGCTAGAGTTAAATACCCAGGTCAACCTGAAATAGAAATAAGTTTAGCTGAATTTAAAAACAAAGATTTGTTTGATGCTAAAATACAACAAGCTACAGGCGCTGGATCAGGCAGTTTAGAAACATATTACGATATTAATATTGATTAAAATTAAATATAATGGCTAGAAGTAAAGAGCAAAAAGATCAATTGAAAAGTTTAGTAGATCAATTAAGATCTGAAGGTTTATCTACAGATGAAATACAAGCTAGGGTTGATAAACAAAAAGCTTTGTTTGATGCTGAGCAAACAACTACTGTAGAAGTTACAGACGAAATACAAGAACCTGTAACTGAGGGAAAGACAAACGGTGCTGTGGCAAAGGGTGCAACTGCAACACCGGTAACCGGGCAAGCACCCGAGAATACGGAATCAGACTCGGTAGATACTTCTTCGGTATCAAAAGATAACCTAACAGGTAGAGAACGTATACGGGCTAGCCGTGAGGCTGCAATTTCTGAAAAAAGAAAACAAGAGGCCAGGCTAGCAACTAAAGAAATACAAACGGCTCAAGAAAATATACCTCAAAAAGATATACAAGCGCAGCAAGCAAATATATATTTTGATTTACCAAGTATAGCCCCTAGAGACAAAATGGATTATGTCTATTCAGGCGGTTATGGCATGGGTCAATCTTCTAAACCTATGTTTGAATCTGATGAAGATTATACCGATTATTTAAAAAGTAAATTAGGTGATAAATATGATCAATATATAGAATTTAATAAAACAGGTTCTATAACACCTAATGGTACTCAAGAAAATGAAGATGAATTAAGATCATTACAAGTAGACGCTAGAGATCAAATATCTGCTAAAATAGGTAATGACATGCTATATGGTGTTTCCGAAGGTGCTCAGCAGTACATGGCCCCAAGCCCTTTGTTTGCTAGTGGTAATACTTTAGAAGAACAAAAATTTGTTATAGATGAATTAGGAAACAACATAGGTCAAATGAGAGTCAACTACGCTGAAGGCGTTGAGGATTATAATAAAAATGCTGTTCCATTAATAAATCAAATAAAATCTATAGATAACGCTATAAAAGATTTAGGCGGAACTAATAAAGGTTTACAATTTTATGAACCTGGTCAAGTGGGAGGTTTAGACTCTCCCAGACGTATACAGCAGTATAACGATTTAATAGAACAAAGAAATTCTTTATTAAACCAATANAANGAAGNAGGTTTTAATGTTTTATACGATGGTTTAATATCTCAAGAAANAGTAATAAATCAAGAAGCTGAAAATTATATTAACCTAGTTAACACTACTAGAAACAAAATAGTAGATTCTGAATTATTAAAAGAAGCTATATCAAAAGATTATTCTGCGTCTGCTAGAGTTGGTAGAGCTTTTGATGAGTTTTTTTTACAGAGCGGTAGAAACGTTTTAGATCTTAGCGCTGAAATAGGTTTACAAGCTTATAAGTTTGCATTAATGCCTCAGTATAGACCAGCTATAGACGACGTTATAAATGTTGTTCGGCAGAACAATAAAAATTATAACTTAGAAATGGATGCTAAAAGAAAACAACTTCCTACAGCTCCAACGTTAGATGATATAGGTNAAAACAATATAGGGTTTTTTGATTGGTTTTCTGTNGCTATGCAAGANAACTCTCCAACTATAGCTACAACTTTTATACCAGGTGGATTAGCAGCTAAAGGNGCTGCTGGNGTTAAAGCNGCTTTTAAAACCGGAAGCTANGCTGCTAAAAAAGCAGCNTTACAAAACCAAAAAAAGCTTTGGTTNGCTGGTAAAAGAACATTACAAACTGNTTTCTTTGTTGCTGAAACAGGTGGTCAATATGGTAGANTGCAAACTGAAGAAGGCAATAGAGAACAACAAATATCTTTATTAGAATCTCAATTAAACGAAACTGAAAGTTTAGAAGAAAGAACAAGACTTTATAATAAAATTGAAGAGTTAAAATCTGTAGAAGATTATTCTTTATTTCAAAAAAGCTTTTACTTCTTTCGGGTATGGAACTACAGCTACACTAGCTGAAACGTTTGGTACTTTAAAACTTATACAAGGTGGTAAGTCATTAGCTAAAAACATAGGTACTCAAGCTGCTAAAAAAGAATTTTATTCTCAACCATCTACATTCGCTGCTGGTATTATAGGTAAAGTAGTTCCTGGTCTTAGTCCTTTAGTTAAAGGCGTTGCTGTAGAAGAAATGGAAGAAACACTTACNCANGTAAGTCACAANATGTTNGANGTNTTTGTTTTAGGTGAAGATAAAACTTTAATAGATGGTTTAGATAAAGATTTCTTTGCCAATGTAGCTGTTACTAGTTTCGGTATTATGTCTCCTAAGACTACTGGTAATGTTGTTAACATTATTAAAAACGAATTTAGAACTAAACAAGAAATATTAGATAATCAAAAGTTAGCTGTAGAACTAATTGAATTAAACGAGGCTATACCTGCTAGCGCAGAAGATGCTAGTGTAATAAGAGAAAGAAAAAGAAGCATATTAGAAGAGCTTGCTTTAAACGACGCTGTTAGTCTTCACAAGCTTAGATATATGACAGCTGCTCAAATAGAAGAGGTTGCTGATTTAAATAGACAAAAACGTAAGCTAAAAGAGCAGATGTTTTCTCTTGGTAGAACAGGCGAAAGATCTAAAGTTCAAGAGCAAAAGCAAGCTGAAATAAACAAAGAACTTTCTGCTATACAAAGAAAGCAACAAGAGATTTTAAATTCAAAAGAAAGAGCTAATAGACAAAAAGCCAAACAAGTTTCGGAAGAATTAGGTGATAACTTTGCTAACGCGGACGCTGCTTACTGGTATGGTTTTAATGATTTTTATAATGAAATTGCTATGGCTCAAATGGGTGATGGTGATTTCGTAAGCGTTACTGCTGAAATAAATAATGAATTAGGTATACCTCTTTTAGATTATAAAAATTTAGACGAAGAATTAAAAAAATATAATGAACCTACTAGAGCTGCTATCAAGCTTGCGTTATTAGGGGGTAAAAACCCTGAAACAGGTGAAATGCAACCCGCTGTATACGCGGCGCAGATTGGTAAAGATATTATAATAAATCAACCTCTTATAGATCAACAAATAGGTTTAGCTCCTACAAGTGCTGGGGCTAAATACGCTGCGTTAGCTCCTCTTGAAGAACTTTTTCACCTTAATAATAAAGGCAAAAAAATGAAGTTTGATGGCGACGCTAAACTAGCCGTTGATGAGGCTATTAAGGTGTTAGAAAATAAACTAGAGCTAGGTGAAATATCTCAAGAAAACTTTAACGACTTAACCAGCAGGTTTGAACTGTATAAAGATGGTGAAGCATTTGACGTAGAAGAACTTATAGCGCAAATGAATAACGCTGTAGCGTTAGGCGATATAAAACTTAGTGACATAGCTAGTACACCATCTTTAAAATCTTTTTTGAACGGAGCTATACGTAATGTATTTGGAGATCAAAGCTGGATGCTTAATCTTAAAACATCTGATGATGTGTTTAATTTTATTAAAAACTTTCAATCTGATATTCAAGGAGAAGTAAGTCTTCAACTACCAGACGAAGATGATTCTACAATTAAACCTTCTTTAAAAGCAGAGGACTCTGCTAAAGTAAATGAAATATTTGCAGAAAAAGGTACTGATGGTAGCTTTGAAATATTAGAACTATTAAAACCTACGGCTATTAGTCTTGCTAATAGATTTAATAAAAGACCTTCGCGTGAAGGTTCTGATAGACAATTAATAGAAGATCCAGAAGCAAAGCAATTACTAGTAGATGAAATTATGACAGGCTATAGAGGTATGCTTGACATCATTAATGAATATGCTACTAAAGTTAAAAAAGGAGAAAAAGTTGGACCACTTTCTGGTTTTTTAAATAATAGTTTTTCTACTAAAACTGGATTTAAAAGGTATATTGAAGCAGCTGATAGAGTTGTAGGGAAAGAATTTGGGCAAAGTGTAGATAATTTAATTGGACTAGAAGACACTGACGCTACTACTACTAGTGCTACCACTAAAGGAGACCTTGATGTAGTTGAAGACATTGAAACTAGACAAGCTCAGTCGCCTAGAGAAACTACAAAGTTTACTTCTGATTTTATTCAAAATCTTGACATTGAAACAGAAGGTAAAACAGAGGCGGAAATAAACGAAGAAGTACAAGTGCTATTTGACAAAGCTATAGCTAAAGATTTAGAAGCTATAGGAGATGTTACGACGTTTGGCCAGACTAAAGACATAGGACCTGCGCTAGCTGCTTTAATGGAAAAAGCAACTCAAGGTAGAGCTGAAAAAATAATAGACGGTGAGAAAGAAATAGTAAAAACTCCTGGTATGCCAGCCGCGGTTTTTTCTGATAAAAGACAAAACATATATA
>NHHF01000104.1 GCA_002171155.1 Betaproteobacteria bacterium TMED156 | reverse complement strand
AAAACATATTATAGAAGGTATAATCGTCTTACTAGTTCCGAAATGTCATCCTTATCCTGGCGCCAAATTTATACAGACTTATTTTCTAGGTCTTTGAGATCCACTAGGTATGGGCCCGGGCAATTTTGGGTTGAAACTTTTACTTTAAACAGGCTTAGAGAGGTTGGGATGATTAAAAAATATACTGATTTTGATGAACATGACGGCGTGCTAGCAGTAAGAGATCATGCTTTAGAGCTGTATGGGAGAGAAGAAAACCCAAGACCTGGAATTTATGTGGAAAATCCAATTTCTACAGGTATTGTCGGGCAACCTGATTCCGGGGTCGCAGCTTACATTACATCTGTCTCGGGCCAATTTTTAAAAAGAAAGATGGAAAATCTTGATCAATAAAACAATACTTCAAATTCTTAACATTGAAAAAAACTGTAAAGGTATCTTTTGTAAAGGTAAAATCATGGAGCCAAGTTCGGAACTTGTAGGATCAACCAACTTGGCTTGGAAATATTCTCCAATACTACAGAATGATGAACAAAGGTACACTTTTCTGTATCTACTGAAGAAAGATGAAAAATTAGAGAATTTTTGTCAAGATCCTGAATTGTACGAAGAATATCAAAACAAAATTTTTTCACATCGCAAGGCCTCGATTGCTGCTAAGATTGACCTATCTCAAGCTTGTTTTTTGAACATATTACCTCAGCATCAATTACTAGGTTGGTTATCATCTCGTGAGACAGCACTTCAAAACTGCTTGTTAAGGTTGGAAAAGCAGGAAGATTATGAAATCTTACATAAGGCACATGTATTGACAACACAGATATCTTCAAGAAAATTGTACTTTAATGAAAAACCCGGAAGTGTAATTTATGACATTTTCGGGTCAGCAACAGGACGGCTCACCACTAAAAAGAACTCAATTCCGGTGCTTACATTAAAAAGAAATGAAAGAGAAGGAATAACTCCACAAAATGACGCCTTTGTAGAGTTAGATTTAAACGCTGCGGAAGTGAGAATGTTACTAGCACTCAGCGGCAAAGAACAGCCCCGTGAAGATATTCATCAATGGACTTCTAGAGAAATTTTCTCATCCAACCTAACAAGAGAAGAGGTAAAAAAGAAAACTTTTGCCTGGCTGTATAATTTTTCAGCTCCAAAAAACCAACTTGACAAATTTTTTTCGCGACAAATTTTTCGAGATTTTTTTGATGCAAAGAAAGAGATCTTAACAACTCCATTTGGCAGAAAATTAAAAGTAGATGAGCGAAGAGCGCAAAATTATTTACTTCAATCTACAACTTCGGATCAAGTTATCGCCAACGCGTACAACATAGAGAAAATGTTAAAAAACAAAAAGTCATCGATAGCATTCACGCTTCACGATTCAATTATTCTTGACATGGCGAAAGAAGATGCTATAATGTTAAGGGATATAAAAAGTCAATTTGAGAAAACTAGATGGGGTACTTTTAGTAGTACCTGTAAGATAGGTAAAAATTTTGGCAACCTTAAGGAGATAAAGTTTTGAAAACCATTTTAGGGCTAGGAACAGCAGGGACTAATATAGTTAACCAGCTATCAAAATATAAAATGTACAGACCGTACGTTATAAGTACAGAAAACGAAAGAACTACAAAATACAAATTTAGATTACCAGAATTATCGGGGCCAGAAGAGTATGAAAATATGGATACAACAAAGCTAGAAAAGTGGGTGAGTTCGATCCAAGACCGGTGCACTGTTTTTGTTTGCGGAGGGTCCAACTCTTCAGGGTTAACACTTAAAGCGTTAGAAATTTTACATAAAAATGATATAAAAATAGAAGTTGTATATTTCATGCCAGAAATAGAAGTTTTCTCAGAAGAGAAAACATTACAAGAGAGACTCTGTAGGGGAGTGCTTCAAAACTACGCGCGTTCAGGTCTTTTTGAAAAAATTTGCCTTGTTTCTAATTTGAAATTAGAAGAACTTGCAGGTTCGACTAATGTTTATGACTACTACAACCAATTGAATACGGTTTTTACTAGCACATACTACATGTTAGATGTCTTTAAAAACACAAAACCTATAACTTCTACATTTAAAAGCCCAAAAGAGTCGTGTAGAATAACTACGATTGGGCTAAGTTCTGTTGAGGGGGATGAGGTATTGTTTTTTCCTTTCAACCAAGAGGTTGATGTCGTGTACTACTATGGAATTCACGAAAACAAACTAAAGACAGAAGAAAATTTATTTAGAAAAATTACTGATAAAGTCAAATCAAAAATTAATGAACAAAGAAAAGTTTCTTTTGGGATATATCCAACTCAATATGAAGATGACTACATTTACACAGAATATTTTTCTCCAAAAATTCAAGAAGAAGTTCTTGACAAAGATTAACAAATAAGATATTATATAAGAATAATAACTCACAGGAGCACAGCATGAGTAATATTTTCGCAATTGAAATTGTAAGTCCATGGCAATCGCTAATTAAGCACTGCAACACACCAGAAAGAATTAAGGTGTGTTGTAGAGAGAACAACGCATTCAAGCCAGAAATGTTTGATCTGAATCACGACGATTATATCGACGGACTTATTGCCGTGAAAATCGGAGAACAAGTATATAACAAACAAAGGTCAAAATACCAAGTCAGACCTGATACCACGAACAAAGCTAAGGTTAAACAATTCGCAGCCCAGGCAAATAACGGGGTACGTAATGAGCGCGGTCAACTGGAATATGGAGTTAGAGTTCCTTTGAACGTAATCCCACGCAATGACCTGAATTATAGAAAACATATGGTAGAGGGGATTGGTGGGTTCAACCGAGAGGCGATGTTCGAATTAACAAACTTGACACATTTCCCGGCAATATTGGACAAACACTTCCTAACATTAGAGACGAGGTATGAGCAAAACAGATATTTGAGACGTTTAAATTCCCACCCAGACAACGGAGAACCAAACAGCGAAGAAGCTATTAAAAACGGCATCGCCGCAGCACTAACCGCTGGCTCTGGAGTTCTACAAGACGAGATTGCCACTGTTAATATGATCAATCGAAAACTTGAAGATCAGACACTTGAAGCGCAGGAAGTTCGAAGCCTCGTGAACCAACGAGGGAGAGTCAAGACTAAAATTATTGACTTTTTGCTTTCAGATGTCATCGAAGATAGTGGTTCTCGCTGGTCTGAAGATTACGCGAGAAAACAAATTTCTAATGTAATTAAGAATTGGTGCCTTTCTGAGAATAAAGCAATTTATATATATCCCGACACAGCAATGCCGATCATCGAAGAACGAGAGAAAAGCAAAGTAGATGCATCTGAGTTCATCATTAAAAGGCACAGTGGGAAAGCAAGCGGAACAAAGAGGCAGCTTTGCGGAGACTTGTGGAACTTGATTGTGAANCACAAAGAAAAATACGGTAAGAACCCAACAGAAGTTATGGTCCTAGTAGCTTTAACCGGCGCCGGCCGAGTTAAAAAATTACATGAATCTCGTGTTGCTTTTTATAACTATGTTAGTCGCCTCATCAGCGACGCCTACCCCGAGATTAGTGTCAACTTCCAATTTCTAGGCCAGGCCCAAACCGATGGCCAAGTTGAGGAGGTTGGCGAGCTTTACGGGATTGAACACATCAAAAGAAACTTAAAGAAACTGGTTGACAATAGACAGCCAGTTTGATATTATATAAACAGTTGGTCGGGATATTTGCCGACCTGCTATAGCCAAACGTGCAAAAAAACAACATACCATAGGAGGTAATATAAAATGGCACTTAATTTAGACGCAATGAAAGCGAAGTTAGATAAACTTAATGGAAAAGGCGACGGAAAGAAGAATTTCTGGCGGCCTGAAGACGGAGAAAGTAATATTAGAATTGTCTCGACGCCAGACGGCGATCCCTTTAAGGAGAGATTTTTTCATTACGGAATAGGCGGCCAGTCCTTCTTGTGTCCGAAGAGAAATTTCGGAGATGACTGCCCCGCATGTAACTTTGCAAACAAGTTATGGAATGAGGGTACAGATGAAAGCAAGAAGCAGGCAAAAGAAATGTTTGCAAAGCAGAGGTTTTTCTCACCAGTCTTAGTAAGAGGTGAAGAAGATCAGGGAATTAGAGTTTGGGGGTACGGTAAGATGGCCTATGAAAAACTACTCACAATCGTACTAGACCCAGATTACGGAGATGTGACTGATCCAGAAACAGGAAATGATCTTAAATTGATGTATGGTAAACTTCCGGGTGCAAGCTTCCCTCGCACTGATATTCGACCACGCCCTCGAAAGACTGTACTTTGCGATGACGCAGTAGGCGGTGATGAACGTTGCGCCGAACTGCTAGAGACTATTCCAAATTTCGATGAAATTTTTGAAAGAAAGTCTACAGAAGAGGTGCAGTCGATTTTAGACCAGTTCATGGCCCAGAGCGCCGGTAACCCTGATGTAGAAAAGTTCGGGAGTTCAACAGAAGCACCCACTGACACGGTCGAGGCTGCTTTTAGCGACCTTTTGAACCAGTAGGAGTATAGATTGTGCCTAAGGCTAAAGTAACTAAACTCAAAAAAGGTGCTCTTGATATTGCTTCCATTAGAGGGATTATCAACAAAAAAGCTGGAAGAGAAGTGGCTCATTCGCTCCAAGACAATAACCCCACTGAAGTGAATGAGTGGATACCCACTGGATCCAAATGGCTTGATGCGATTATTTGCAAGGGCCGCCACGCAGGTATCCCTGTGGGTAAGATCTCAGAAATCGCTGGCCTACCTGGAACTGGCAAGTCATTCTTGGCAGCGCAGATAGCCGGAAACGCCCAAAAAATGGGTATTGATGTGGTTTATTTCGACTCTGAGTCAGCTATCGACCCTTCTTTTATGGAACGCGCAGGATGCGACTTAGATAGGTTAATGTATGTTCAAGCAGCATCTGTTGAATTTGTTTTGGAGACCATCGAAGAATTGCTAGCTACTGGTAACAAATGGCTTTTCATTTGGGATTCTCTGGCCCTTACCCCATCGATTTCTGATGTTGAGGGTGATTTCAACCCTCAGTCATCTATGGCGGTAAAACCTAGAATCCTGGCTAAGGGAATGTCTAAATTAACTATTCCTATCGCTGATNCAAACGCCACTTTCTTAGTCCTCAACCAACTAAAGACTAATTTAGGAGCAAGAACACCAGCCCAGGCTATGACAGAACCATACACAACTCCAGGTGGAAAGGCTATGATCTATGCTTATTCACTACGTGTTTGGCTCACTGCAAGAAAGGCTAAAGCTAGTTTTATTGTCGATGACAACGGTTTCCGTATTGGATCTGAAGTGAAGGTAAAGTTAGAAAAGTCTCGTTTCGGGACCCACGGCCGAACCTGCAACTTCAAGATCCTGTGGGGCGACGATGCCGTCGGCGTCCAAGATGAAGAAAGCTGGTTCGATGCAATTCAAATCTCTGAAAGACTTGAACAGTCTGGTGCATGGTTTACGCTAATCCACAATGATGGGTCTAAGGAAAAGTTCCAGCGCAAGCAATGGGTAACTAAGCTTGAAAGTGAAAAATTCAGAGAAAGTGTCTTGACTATTATTGAAGAAGATGTTATTATGAAATTCAAGAATAGAGAAGGAAAAGCAGATGACTTTTACGATGCTGAAGAGCCTCTATCCTCAGAATAGAATTGAAAGGCTCGGCAAATTGCCGAGCCTTTTCAGAACAAGGCAACAATGATAACACCAAACGATATCTTACATCATGAAGACGGCACAACAGAAATATTTGTAGAATCTAAGGTACATGGTGCCACTTCTTCATTTGTCGACACAGAAGATTATATTAAATATGACCTTCAAAACTATAGGTGGATCCTTTTTGCGCCAAGCAAGGCTCGTACGAAATATATTCACACAAAAGCTCTCCATCCTTCTGGTGGCCTCACAAAAAACGGCTACAAAAGGTCTCGTTCCATATTTTTACATGCACTAATTATGGAAACCCCAAAGGGTATGCATACCGACCATATTAATGGCGACAGTTTAGATAATCGTCGACACAATTTGAGAGTTTGCACTCCATCACAAAATGCCACCAATAGACGTTTAAGAAAAGATAGCCAATCTGGCTATAAAGGGGTTTATGAAATTAAGAAGCCAATAAAAACAAAATATATTAGTAAAAAAACCGGAGAAGTAAAATACTACTTTTCTATGCCGAAAAAAAAGTTTCAAGCCTATATAGCAAACCCAGATACGCCTGCAAAAAGAAAGCGCCATATTAAATTGGGCTGGCATGCAAGCGCAGAAGAAGCTGCCGCGGCATATGATAAAAAGGCCATCGAAATTCACGGTGACTTCGCAAATATTAATTTTCCAGATAAGCTGGAACAATACAAAAAGGAATTAGAACATGAAAAGAATGATGATAGTAGACGCGTATAACCAGTTTATCCGTGGCTATATAGTAGACCCTAGTAAGAACCCAAACGGATCCCCTATAGGTGGTATTCGCACGTTTATTAACATACTTAACAAACTTACAAGGGAAATAAAACCAGACTTGCTTGTTTTGGTCTGGGATGGTAAAGGTGGAAGCAAAAAGCGTCGAGAAATGAATAAGGCCTACAAGGGAGGTCGAAAGCCTCCAAGGACTAACTGGACTCAGGTCGGAATGGATGAGGAGGATATTATTGATAACAAAGTCTGGCAACAGATGAGAGTGATTGAGTATTTCAATCAGACTCCTGTTATTCAGTTTATGGAACCATTAGTAGAAGCGGATGATGTTATTTCTTACGTGAAAAACAATTCTATGTTTAATAACTGGCAAAAAGTCATTGTCTCTGCAGATAAAGATTTTATTCAGTTATTAGATGACAAGACGATTCTCCACCGGCCAATACAAAAAGAATACTTAAATAAAAACAATATTGTTGAAAAGTTTGGAATCCACCCAACTAACTTTGCCCTTGCCCGCGCAATCGTTGGAGATTCGTCCGATAATCTTCCTGGTGTGCCTAGAGTTGGCCTGGAAACAGTCGCAAAACGATTTTCTTTCTTAAAAGAAGAAAAAACATACTATTTATCTGATGTCATCACAGAATGCGAAAAACCGGAGAATAAACAAAAGGTTTTTTCAAATATTAAAGAAAATAAGGAGTTAATAGAAAATAACTATGATATTATGCAATTATCCTCGCCAATGTTATCTATACAAGCCAAACAAGGGGTTGACGATACGTTTGAGCAGTATAAGCCACACTATAATCAAACGGAGATCAGAAAGCTGATGCTCCAAGACGGAGTATTAACAGTAACTACAACAGATTTAGAGCAGAGATTTAATAATATTATTACTTCCTTTTCTTGATAGAACGTGGTACTATATTTTAAAGAAAAGGAAGTTTTATGGAGCAAGAAAAAAGTTTTTCCAAATTTGGAAAAACATTTCAGGAAGACTTGTGTCATCTTGTATTGAACGATAGAAGCTTTGCAGATCAAATTTTTGAAGTCCTTGATCTGAGTTTTTTAGAGCTTAAACATTTGCGAGTTTTTGTAGGAAAAATAAAAGAATATAGGAAAAAATATGGAGTCCACCCAACATCTAATATTATGCATTCGATCATACGAACAGGTCTGGATGCAGAACCAGAATCAGTCAAGCTCAGAATACGAGAATATTATGCGCGCGTCCTTGCAAACGGACAAATACCGGATAGTGCTGATTTTATCAAAGATACAGCACTGGATTTTTGTAAAAAGCAAAAACTTAAAGAAGCTCTTATCAAATCAGTTGACCTAATTAAGTCTTCTTCTTTTGATGAGGTTTCTAAAGTTATTGATAATGCTCTAAAACTTGGGTCTGATAATACCTTGGGGTACGATTATTTGGTTGACTTTGAAGCTCGTTTCGTAAAGAAAGCGAGAGATCCTGTAACCACAGGTTGGAAAGATATTGATGATATTGCAAAGGGAGGCTTAGGGAAAGGTGAACTGGGTGTCGTGGTTGCTCCTACTGGTGCAGGTAAGTCTATGGTGTTGGTCCACCTTGGTGCTCAAGCGCTTAAAAACGGCAAAAATGTACTCCATTATACTTTGGAGCTTGCTGACACTGTTGTCGCAGGTCGCTATGACTCTGCTATTACTGGCGTGGAGCTTAAGAACCTAACTGTCTTCAAAGAAAAGATATATGACGAAATCAGGGAAATAAATGGGAAGTTAATTATTAAAGAATACCCTACCAGAAGCGCCAGTATTCAAACAATAAAAAATCATGTAGAGAAGCTAAAAAGGCGAAATTTCGTTCCAGATGTGATCATCGTAGATTACGGAGATCTGATCAGGCCAGAAAATAGTAGAAAAGATGAGAAAAGACACCAATTGGAAACTATTTACGAAGAGCTAAGAGGAATAGCTCAAATCTGTGAATGTCCGCTCTGGACTGCGTCGCAAACTAACAGATCTGGATTAAATGCTGAAGTGATAACCATGGAATCAATTTCAGAAGCATTTAACAAGTGCTTTGTAGCAGATTTCATTTTTACAGTGTCTAGAACTGTAGAAGATAAAAACACAAATCAGGGACGTATTTTTGTTGCAAAAAATCGTAATGGGCCCGATGGACTGGTGTATCCACTTTTTATGGACACCAGCAATGTAAAGATTAAGGTTTTACCCAAAACAGGTGAAACCGCAAATGATATAATCCAAAAATCTTCTGCAGAAAGGTTAGCAAACCTAAAGGAGAAGTATGCAGTTTTTAGAAAAGAAGGAGGAAAAAAATAAAATGGAATTATCGAATCAAATTTTATCAGAGATTACGGTGCATATGAAGTATGCACGATATTTACCCGAGAAAAAAAGAAGGGAAACGTGGGATGAGCTTGTGACCCGCAACATGAATATGCACCTTAAAAAGTTTCCAGAGTTAGAGCTACAAATTAGGAAAGCTTATAAGAAGGTCTATGATAAAAAAGTTTTGCCCTCTATGAGGTCGATGCAGTTCGGAGGTAAGCCAATAGAGGTAGCTCCAAACAGAATTTTTAATTGTGCTTTCATGCCAGCCGATGATTGGAGGTGTTTTGGCGAAGCGATGTTCTTGTTGCTTGGCGGCACTGGGGTTGGCTATTCTGTACAAAAGCACCATGTTGAAAAGCTTCCAGAAATTACTAGACCAAATATGAATAGGACTAGGAGGTTTCTTGTCAATGATTCAATAGAGGGGTGGGCAGACGCAATTAAAGCGCTGACTCGCTCTTATTTTAACGGAGGCTCACGCCTCAGATTTGATTATACAGATATACGCCCGAAAGGTGCTGCTCTCATTACTTCTGGCGGTAAGGCCCCAGGACCACAACCTCTTCGCGAATGTTTGGTCAAACTAGAGGGAATGCTCTCNCAGAAGGAAAATGGAGATAAANTAACGCCGATNGAAGTACACGATATGATCTGTCATATAGCTGACGCTGTGCTGGCAGGCGGTATCCGTAGGGCTGCNCTTATTTCNCTNTTTTCNGCNGANGATGAAGATATGANCGCNGCNAANACTGGTAACTGGTGGGAGACCAATCCACAACGAGGNAGGGCTAACAANTCTGTNGTTNTNTTNNGNCATAAGATTNATAANGAATANTTNATGAATCTTTGGGACAGAGTNAANGNATCTGGCGCCGGGGAGCCAGGTTTTTATTTTTCAAATGATAAAGATTGGGGGACCAATCCTTGTTGTGAGATTGGTCTACGGCCATACCAGTTTTGCAACCTTACTGAGGTGAATGTTTCGAATGTTAAAACACAAACTGATCTAAATGAACGCGTCCGAGCAGCGTCTTTTATTGGGACATTACAAGCTAGTTATACAGATTTTCATTACCTTCGTGATATATGGCGCAGAACTACCGAAAAAGATGCTCTTATTGGTGTATCAATGACTGGTATCGCCTCAGGTGCCGTATTAGCCCTAGATATGAAGGAGGCAGCAGAATGTGTTAAGGAAGAAAACCTCCGCATTGCTAACTTATTGGGAATTAAGCCTGCAGCCCGGACAACTTGTGTTAAACCTGCAGGCACGACATCTCTAACTCTAGGGACAAGTTCAGGAATTCATGCATGGCACAATGATTATTATATCCGCAGGTTAAGGGTGGGCAAAAATGAACCCATATATTCATACCTTTCGGAAAACCACAGAGAATTAGTAGAAGATGAGTATTTTAGTCCTCACACAACTGCCGTGATTTCGATACCTCAAAAATCTCCCGAAGGCTCTATCATGCGAACAGAATCAGCACTACAATTATTAAAAAGAGTTAAATTCGTAACGGACAGTTGGATCAAGCCAGGATTCCGTAAAGGGCAGAATACGCATAACATTTCTGCAACGATTTCAATAAAAGACGCCGAATGGGTTGATGTTGGAGAATGGATGTGGGATAATAGAAATAGTTATAATGGCTTATCTGTTTTGCCGTATGATGGAGGCTCCTATACCCAAGCTCCTTTTGAGGATTGTTCAAAGGAGACTTATGAGGCTATGATGAACTCTTTGACACACATTGACTTAACAAAGGTAGCGGAACAAGAAGATAATACAGATCTCAAATCTGAGGCTGCTTGTGCCGGCGGTGCCTGCGAAATTAAATTTGTATAAAAGCACTTGACACACTGAAATAGATATAGTAATATAAATTATGGATAAAAAAGAAAGGAAAAACCATGAATATTAATAATAACAATGAAACCCTTCTGACCAAGGAAGAACACTTGGCAAATTACATTAAAACTTTTGTAGCCATTGAAGATGCAATGGAGCCATTTAAAGAGCAGAGAAAAGATTTGAGAGAGTCGTACGATGAAAATGGTTGGCTTTCAAAACAAGAAATGAGGCTGGCAGTCAAAGCTTACCGTCTCTACAAGTCAGAAACAGATATGGAACTTTTAACGGATTATGTGAACAAATGTCAAAGATCAGTTGGGAGGCTAACAGGTGTCTGAATTAACAAGGTTGCGCCCATCAAACCGCCATCTCTTAATTTTGCCACACTTTAAACAAAACAAGACAAAATCAGGAGTAGTCTTACCTGACGACTACCAGCCCGAAGAGAACGTGTATATTGAAGCAACAGTCTTAGATATTGCTGAAGATTGTAGTGAACAATTTAGTTTTTTGAAGTTTGGAAGAATCGAGCTTGAGAAGAAAATTGTACTTGATAAGAGAATGATGCAAGAAGTAAAGCTGCAAGATAAAACTCATTACTTAATCTTAGAAAATTATGTTGTGGGAGTGTATCGGGGGTTTGATGAGAATTGATCTATTTCAAGATTCAATCGGAGCTGTAGAATATGTTTCTCACATGGGTACTGACTTATCAGTTGTAAATGCTGCAAGAGTCTCATTCGGCGCAGAGAAGAATAGTGTTGATGAGAAAGACATTAAGCTTATAAAATATCTAATGAACCATAATCACAGCTCTCCTTTCGAGCACTGCGCGATTACATTCAAATTCACAGTGCCCCTTTTTATAAGGAGCCAGCACCACCGGCACCGAACATGGGCCTATAACGAAATAAGCAGAAGATACACAGACGTTGATATAAAATTTTATGAACCAAAACGTTTTAGGACACAGCATGAAACAAACAGGCAAGCTAGCAAGGATCAATTAATTGATCCAGATCTGAACAATACCCCAAATCGTATTGTTCCTGTCCCTGCATATAGAGCTAGCGAGGCGGTGAGAGTCCATAATACGCGAAGCCTCGGGTTATATAATGATCTAATCTCCAGAGGGGTCTGTAGGGAACAGGCCAGAGGAGTTTTGCCTCAGAATTTATATACAGAATATTTTGGAACAGTTAATTTGCACAATCTTTTAAAGTTTGTATCTTTAAGGACACACAATGGCGCCCAATGGGAAATTCAAAAAGTAGCACAAGCGTGCTTAAAAATCGCAAAAGATTTTTTTCCTTATTCAATAGATGCTTACATCGGCAAAAGTAAAATGGAGACTCCGCAATGAATCCGCTCCTATTAACATTGTGCACTATTATGCCCTCTGCGCTTCCAATGAGCAAACAACAGACAAAAAATGTCTGTAAATATGAAAAATTAATCACCATCGAGTCCAAAAAGAACGGTTTAGAACCAGCGTTGTTGGCATCTTTAATCTATATTGAAAGTGCCTTTAAACCTAGAGTTGTCAGCAAATCAAATGCTTGTGGGCTAACACAGGTTATACCTAAATATACAGGAGGCCCAGAAACTGGATACAAAAAATATACCTGTGAGCAATTGAAAAATCCAAGGACTTCTATAATTGTTGGCGCTAAAATTTTAGGGTACTTAAAGCGCGTTTATGCAAAAGGAAACGAAGATAATGCTTTGTGTATGTACGCCGCGGGAACAATTTGCTTGAAAAACAAGACTTTACATGAAACTTTATTTTATGTAAGGAAAGTGAGAACAGTTTATGATACGATTACTAACGATTGCTAGCTTATTATTTGTTGGATGCTCAGATTCTTCAATGAGTGAAGAAGTTCCTGCAGATGTAATTGGCCAAATTCTGGCCACCGATGCATCTGCTCATGCGCAAGGAGACATTTTTTACATTGACTTTACATTTCCGGACGCATATGTGGATCCTTGCTTAAACATTACCAGCTCAGACGAAGAATTTTGTGTTTGTGAGCCGCAGTGTTGTCAGGTTCAGCAATGGTATTGTCCCCCATCTGGATTAGGGGTTAACGCGTTAGATGTTATCATGAATATTTGCGACGATAATCTTGAACCATGCGACCGCGCCACGAATCTAAGCTGTCCGCCCAATGAGATCTTATCACAAGGGTCTTGTAGGTCTATTTTGGAGTGTCCTCCCAATCTAAACAACGACATAACTATTACTGTCCGCTGCGAAATAGAGGGAGTAGAAGGGACACAAAGAATTTTATGTTCTAAAGGTAACATTGAGTACGGAGAGTGTATTACTTGTGTACCATCAGAGGAACGATGTAATTATGAAGATGATGATTGCGATGGGATCATTGACGAAAGTCAGAGAAATGTCTGTGATGCCTGCGGAGTTGTACCTACTGATACCTGCGATGGAGAAGACAACGACTGTGATGGTCAAACCGATGAAAGTCTAGTAAGGGGTTGCGAAACCGCCTGTGGCCGAGGAACTGAAATTTGCAGTGACGGTAATTGGATATCCTGCTCTGCTTTGCAACCTGTGGATGAAGAATGTGACGGTGAAGATAATGACTGTGATGGNCAAGTTGATGAAGAATTAAACTGTTTATGTACCATCAACGACGTAGGGAATTTAATTCCATGTTCTGAGCCACCGCTGCTTTGCGGTCAAGGCTTTAAGACTTGCGAATGTGTGGATCCTGAGTGCACAGAAATGAGAATGACAGACTGCGCTGCTCTTTGCAGTTATGTCCCCTTACCAGAACCTCCAGCTTGTGACGCCAGCCGCGGCCTGATTCTTCAGGAAGAGTGTAATTCTTTCGATGATGATTGCGACCAGCTGTTAGACGAAAATATTTTTCAACCCTGTTACACTGGCGCGCCTGAAACTCTTTTCGTCGGCGTTTGTTCCCCAGGAGAGGTATATTGTAATAGCGGAGTGTGGGGTAATGATAAAAACAATCAATTTACACCTGGGCTGTGTCTAGGTGAAATAACACCTCAGGAAGAAATTTGCGACGGAGCTGACAACGACTGTGATGGAGTGGTTGATTACGGAGAAGAAATAAGAGAAACAGATGTCCTTTTTATAGTTGACTGGTCTGGGTCCATGGATGATCAAATCGAGGCTGTTAAAATCGCCTTAAATCGTTTCGCCACACATTTTGCAGCAGAAGAGCCACTGCAGTGGGGTCTTGTGGTTGGCCCAAAAGAGTTTGAAGAAGATGGTGATGAATTCTTGGTAAAAGTATCTGATATATCACCATTTGATCAATTTCTAGCCGAATTTGCAGCCCTTGGTAATAGGGGTATGGACACGGGTAACGAGATGTTACTAGACGCTGTTTATTTGGCAGTTAGAAACATATCGGCTGCAGCAAACATAGATATTGCAGATACAGTTTGGTGGAGAAACACAGGCTCTATCCCAGAAAAAGAGAATTTTTTCATCAACTGGAGACCCACATCAGAAAGGATTGTAATAATATTTAGCGATGAAGTGGAGCAATCATACCTACGAGACCCGATGACTCCTGATGGCCCCCAACGTCCAATAACGGAAGAGGTAGTACAGGACGCGGTCAGGGCCGGCATAAGCTTAAAGGTGTACACTTTTTCTACGGGGGGTTTCGGTCATCGCGCGGATTTCTGGACTGACATCTCTCTTGCCGGGAACGGTTCAAGTTTTGAGCTTACCTCTGATGCCCTGAGTATGTATAATGACTTGATGTCTATTATTGATGAAGCATGCCTGCCGCGCGAAGCGCAAGCAAATAATTCTATGATGAGCGAATATCAGTACGTTTCTTATCTCATGCCTCGATACGACTTTAAACTTAGAATATGTTACTAGATAAGATTGTTATAGGGTCGAATATAGAATCCATGGCGTATGCTCTTATGCACGACGCATATTTCGTGCCAAATTTAAACTTTGGCCCAATGTTTTATAAAAAAATGTCCTTAAGAATCTTAGGCAGCTATAGAAGTGATTATACTTGGTCCAGGATTCAGATGATTATGGGACTAACAGGGAAGCTGCTAAATTATGAAAATTTAAATAATATAAAGATTCATGAAGATGCAATTAAATTTTCTTTTGACAATTCACAAGTATTCAAATACAAGTTTGGATCTTGTGAAATATTTGACACAACTGGAGTAGATATGGATAATTTAATAATAAGGCATATTCCTTCTAAATATAAAGTGTATGATGATTATGAAATTTCCATACTTGGTGGTAAACATACTTATTTAGAGCCAAAAATATCAGATGATGAACTAGCAAGAGAAATACATTACTATAATTCTGGCCGAGTCGACGGCGCCAATTATGTAACAGATTGTGTTACAGAATCAATTTTGACAAAGGATCAATTAAATAATTCAGAATATTCTGATTCCATCGGCCGATTTTGTGTTCTTCGTCATCTTGAATCAATCGGGGTACGAGGATCCTTCATGAAGATGTATAAAAATGGAACTCCTAAGTATAGAAAACCAAAAGTTGCTCATAAGAGAAGGACAGTATTAGAAAAAGAGCAAAACATTTACGAAGATACGCAAAACGTTAAAGTAGTAGATTATTCAATGAAAGAAATTTTCAGTGCAACAAGCACCTAAAGGTAGAAATGTCGCAGGAATTATCCCGCTTTCTGGCTGGAAGGACTCTTTTGATTTCCCGTGGCCAGACTATCTTCATCCTCTCAGGGAGGGGTTCTTGGCAGTCGAGAGGTCAGTGTATGAGTGTGCACTCGCCGGCTGTGATTCTATCTGGATTGTGTGTAATGACAATCTCGCACCTTTGGTGAAAACTCGACTTGGTGATTATGTTGTATCTCCTAGATATTTCGAAGAAAAGAATTTTGTAAAAAGAAAAGATTACCATGAAAAGTGGATACCAATATATTATACACCGATTCTTCAAAAAGATAGAAATAGAAGAGATTCTATTGGGTGGTCTGTTTTGCATGGGGCTTTAACCTCTTTTTTGATATCAGATAAATTGAGCAGATGGGTCCTGCCTACTAAATATTTTGTTTCTTTCCCTTATGGAATTTATGATCCTCAAATCGCTAGAAAACATCGCGATGCGATTCGTGGTCCCAACTCATTTTTCTTTTCTCACGAGGGAAAGACGGCGAGAGACAACAAGTATCTTGCATTTACATTTTTTCCTTCTGATTGGCCCAAGTTTAAGTGGAATATAAAAAATCAGTGTACAGGAGGTGACAGTAATTTGCCTCCAGAAGATCGATGGTCTGGAAAAAATTTTGCACTTGACAAAATTTTTAATATTGATATAATAACTGTAGATAAAAAAATTGAAATTAAAGAATATTATAGTCTTGAGACCTGGCAGTCTCTTGTAGAGTACTATAAATCAGATTTAAAAATTTATAGACCTGGGAAACAGTTTATGAAACCATACATTTTTAATAAGGAAGGAAAATTTTGAACACAAAATATCTTGAATCAATATACAACGAAATACCCTATCAAGTGAAAGATACAGTCGGGTTTCCCGATGCATATATTTTCTTGACAAATGAACAGGAACAGTTTATAATTGAAATGTTCGAAAATGAAAGACAAGCAGTAAAACAAGCGCTGCAAGAAACTATAGATGAAATGAAAGGCTTAGTTGATGAACTCTAGAACTGAAAGTTCAATTCCATTTGTTGGGCTCCATGCCCACTCTGTTGCTGGATCTCCGTTTGATGCCCTTGGGTATCCGCCTGACCATATGGAGTTTGCATACCAGAATGGCATGGACGCACTTGCACTAACTGACCATGGCAACATGAACGGTTTAGCTTGGCAAGTCCTTCACGCCAAAAAGATGAAGAAAGCCGGAAAGGAGTTTAAGCCTATCTTTGGGTGCGAGGCTTACTTTATCCCTTCTGTTAAGAAGTGGAAGAAGGAGTATGAAGACGTTAAAGCAGCTTCCAAAAAGAAGTCAGACTATGAGGCTGATAATTCGGGTACAACAGTAGAGGATGAGGGAGCTTCTAAGAAGAAGATTAAGTCAATACTCAACCGCCGGCGACACCTTATTCTTTTGGCAATGAACCAGACTGGCCTCCAGAATATCTTTAAAATGATTTCACAATCTTATTCTGGTGACAACTTCTACCGCTACCCTAGAGTTGATTATGACATGTTACAAAAGCACAACGAAGGTGTTATCGCCGCATCAGCTTGTTTGGGCGGTGTTTATGCTGGCAACTACTGGGAGAACCGCGACACTGGCCCTGATGCCATTTTGCACGCAATGAGAGACACAACCCAAAACATGCAAGCAATCTTCGGAGACCGCTGGTATGGTGAGCTTCAATGGAACAATGTGCCAGAACAGCATGAGTTGAATAGATACATTATCCAAATGCATCAAGAGTTTGGCATAGATCTTATTTCGACTGCTGATTCTCACTATTATAACCGAGATGTTTGGAAAGACAGGGAGTTGTACAAGAGGCTCGGTTGGCTCGGCAGAGGAAGACCGGATTATTTATCCGAGGAATTGCCAACTTCTGTTGAAGAGGTTGGGTACGAGTTGTATCCTAAAAATGGCGACCAGATGTGGGAAAGTTACAAGAAGTATTCTGCAGAATGTAGAGTTGAATATGATGATAAAATTGTTAAAAATTCAATTACAAGAACCCACCAGATTGCACATGAGAGAATCGAAACATTCTTGCCTGATAACACGGTACGTCTTCCTGATTTCGTTGTGCCTGAAGGCTCTACGGCAGGCCAAACTCTGGCAGCGCTGTGTGTCGAAGGTCTCCGCAAACTTGGATTAGAAAATAATCAAGAATATGTGGATAGGCTACACCACGAAGTCGCCGTTATCGAGAACAGAGGTTTCTCAAAATACTTCTTAACAATGAAAGCTATTGCAGATGTTGCAGTTACTAGACAACTTGTTGGCGCTGGCCGCGGCTCTGCTGCTGGTTCACTTGTTGCGTATGTTTTAAATATTACTCAGGTCGATCCAATCAAGTATGGACTTCAGTTTGAGAGATTCCTGACAAAGGGTGGGTCGGGATATCCAGATATTGACTATGACGTGTCTGACCCAATGGTCCTCAAGGAAGAACTTATTGATGAGTGGGGCGATAGCTCCGTGGTACCAATTACAAACTGGAACACTTTGCAGTTAAGATCCCTGATTAAGGACATTTCAAAGTTCTATGGCATCGAGTTTACAGAAGTGAACAATGTAACAAGTAAGATGGTATACGAAGCCACGCCTCTTGCAAAGAAGAAACACGGCATCACTGCAGGTATATATGCTCCGACGTTTGAAGAGTTAATGGAGTTTTCAGAATCACTGCAGAAATTTCTACAAAAGTACCCGCATATCAAGACACATATTGAGAAACTATATGGTCAGACCCGCTCAGCCTCTCGCCACGCCGGAGGCGTTGTTGTAGGTGAAAACCTAGACCAGTGGATGCCACTTATTAACTCCGGAGGGGTTCGACAAACACCTTGGTCCGAGGGTATGAACGTAAGGCATCTTGAGCCAATGGGTTTCATCAAGTTTGATATCCTAGGTCTTGCTTCTCTTCGCATGTTAGAGGGTGCCATCGAGCGTATCCTTAAGCGTCATCATGGAATGGAGAGCCCTTCATTTGCGGACATCAAAGAGTTTTACGATAAGAACCTACACCCAGAGGTTATCGATCTGGAGGATAAAGATGTTTGGCAAAACATATTCCACAAAGGAAAGTGGGCTGGTATCTTTCAATTCACAGAGACCGGCGCGCAAACCTTTTGCAAAAATGCAAAGCCAGACAACATTATTGATTTGTCAGCAATTACTTCTATTTATCGCCCGGGCCCACTAGGTGCAGGAGTAGATAGAAAGTATATCGGAGCAAAGTCAAGACCAGAAGATGTTGAATATATAAACAAGTATGTGCGTGAAGTAACAGAAGAGACATATGGATTCCTTATTTTCCAAGAGCAGATTGCTATGCTGGCTCACAAGCTGGGCAAAGACCTGACCTTGGATGAAGGTAACAAGCTTAGAAAACTACTTACTAAAAAGGGTACTGGAGAAGTTCAGACCCAGAAAGATAAAATCTTTGACAAGTTCAAGCGCGGATGCTTGGAGAAAGGAATGAAAGATTATGAGGCAAGAGAACTTTGGGAAACTTTTGAATACTTTTCAGGCTATGGCTTCAACAAGTCACATGCTGTATCCTACTGTGTATTATCCTATCAGTGTGCTTATCTACTTAACTATTATCCATCGGAATGGCTAGCTGCCTTTTTGGATAAAGAGCCGGAGACAAGAAAAGAGAGAGCAATCGCAACAGCGAAGTCACTTGGCTATAATGTAGAGCAACTTAACGTGAACACATCAGGTGTTGGCTGGGAGATTAGCGAAGATGGCAAAACCCTGATTCAACCCTTGTCATCTATCAAAGGTCTAGGCATCAAGGCCATCGAGCAAATCATTGAGAACAGGCCATTTAACACCATTGAAGAATTTTTGTTCCATGAGAAGATCACTTACTCAAAACTAAACAAGAAATCGATTCACGCCCTGACACTTTCTCAGGCTATGACAGAGTTGATTGATGATCGCTTTACTGGATTGAAGCATTTTTATGCGGCTGTGGCGGAAGATAGGCCTAGAAAAGAGAAAAATTTAATTGACAACATTGAAAAATATGCCCCTGAGGGAGATTTCTCAGAAGAGGAGAAGCTGGAGCATCTGGTTAATCTGACTGGGGTGTTCCCGATTAACGCTGTGGTGACACCAAGAGTGAGGCAAAAGTTAGAACAGTTATACGTTCCACCAATTTCAGAATTTGATCCTTCTCTCGGTGTAACTTGGTTTATCCCACGCGAATGTAAGCTCAAAAAGTCTAAAAATGGCAAGAATTTTTATGTTGTAAAGGTTATTGATGATAATAATGAGATGACTGTCATTCGGTGTTGGGGCGTTGATCCTGAAAAAGATATCGTACAAATCAATAGGCCGTATATGGCCAGACTCAACTATAATCAACAGTGGGGTTTCTCCACTTTTAGTATGAGAAAAATGTTTAAGCTATTAGCGTAAAAAAAAGGAGTAAATTATGGCTAAATTAAAAGGTTTATGTGCCAAAATTATGGCTGAAAAGTATCAAAAAATCTTTGAAAACAAGGGATATGCTTTCTTTGAAAAAGGAGACTATAATCTAAATATTATAGGTGTTAGAAATGAATCAGGAGATGCTAGTAAATTTGATGATTTTATTGTGGTTCTTTATAAAGTTTTGTCAGAGTGGGTTTGTGATATTTATCCCGTCACAACAGAACCTGGAACTTCAATTTTGAAGAGGCCGATCAAAGAGGTCAGACACAAAGGCACCGCTATCTTGGTGCCAGATCAGTACAGGGGTACTTACAAGATAGACTGGCATGGTAATAAACAAAGAGGCCACATGGCCCTCTGCCAAAGGGGTGGCAAAGTTAGGGTTTGGAGAGACAACAATAGAGACACAAAGCCTGACTATCATGGGGCAGAAGAAAAAGGCTGGTTTGGGATAAATATCCACAAACACCGCGGCACAAGCGCACGCGTAAATACCGGCGGAGTTTCTGCAGGTTGTCAAGTCTTTCAAAGTAGCAAAGATTTTTATAAATTTATGGATATTTGCGAAACTTCATCATCCAAATGGGGGAATAGCTTCACCTATACATTATTAGAAGAGCAGGACCTTAAAAAGATGGGAGAAGACAATGTCATCGTATAATAATTTAATCAAAGTGTTTCGAACTCGACCAAATGCAAAGTTACCTGACCGAGCTCACTCCACTGACGCTGGCATGGACTTTTTTTATAGTCCGAGCGAGGCAGAGTCAATTACTATATCTCCCGGTCAAAGCGTACTTCTTGAGACAGGCATTAAAATGCAGGTGCCAACAAACTGCATGTTGCAGATTATGAATAAATCTGGCATTGCTAGTAAAAAACATTTAATTACAGGAGCATGTGTTGTGGATGAGGGCTATACTGGAGAAATATTTGTAAATTTACATAATATTGGAAAACATCCTGAAGCTATAGCTACCGGACAAAAAATCGCACAAGGAGTTTTTGTCAGAATTGAAAAGCCGTTTTTGATGGAAGTTGAAGACAGTGATAATATATATGACACCTCGACTGAAAGAGGCTCCGGAGCGCTGGGCTCTACGGGTGATCGATAATGACTAGCTTTGTGAGAAAGATAAAAAGAAAACAGTTGGCCGTAGCAAAGAAAAAGTTCATGAAAGATTTTAAAAATGCTATGAAAGATTTTAAAAAACAAGTAAAGTGTTCTGTTTGTGACCGAACGCCTAGGCCAGGAGAAAACATAGATAACTGGCATATTGATCAGGAATCAAACAACATAGATCTAGTTTGTACTGAGTGTCATTTGCATGCACAGGAGGTAAAAGATGATTAAGAATACAGTTTGTTTTGATGATGTTTTGCTACTACCTCAGAGAAGTAACATTAACAGTAGAGAAGAAATAAACCTATCAACAAGCATAGGGTCAAAAAAATTTAGATTTCCAGTTATCTCTAGTCCAATGGACACTGTTACTGAAGAAGACATGTCTCTCGCCATGTTCAAGCATGGGGGATTAGGAATTGTGCATAGATATAATACACCAGTAGAACAATGCAATATGATAAGAAATATAGCCTCGCTCTTTGAAGAGACAGAGAATTTTAATATCGCAAACATCGCAGCAGCGATCGGTATATCTAGCGACTTTCACTCTCGCGCCAAGGCACTTTATGATTGCGGCGCAAGAATTCTGTGCATTGATGTCGCTCATGGCCATCACACATTGGTAGAAAAATCAATAAAGAAATTAAAAGATTCTTTTGGAGAGCAAGTGGTTATCATTGCGGGAAACGTAGCTACATCTGAAGGTTTTAAGGACTTGTCTAATTGGGGAGCAGATGCGATCCGCATTGGAATTGGGGGTGGCTCCATTTGCTCAACTCGGATCCAAACTGGCCACGGTGTTCCGACTCTTCAATCTGTGCTGGACTGCCGGGACGCCTCAGATGCAGCAATAATTGCAGATGGTGGAATTAAAACATGCGGTGATATTTTAAAAGCTCTGGCCGCAGGCGCAGACATGGTAATGCTTGGTTCTATGCTAGCGGGAACGAAAGAAACTCCAGGACAAATATTTGAATCAAACGATGGAAAGAGATATAAAGTTTACAGAGGGATGGCTTCCCCAGAAGCACAAATTGCCTGGAGAGGTCAGGCAAGATCTTTAGAAGGGATCTCTACTACCATACCATATAAGGGCGAAGTTGGAGATATCTTGCAGAAGCTTAACAAGAATATTAAATCAGGATTATCATATTCCGGCGCTCGTAATTTATCAGAATTTAGGAGCAGGGCCAAGTTTATCCGGCAGTCACCTTCTGGTCTTGTGGAGAGTCGAACCCACATTTTAAGCTTATGACTTCATTGGAGAAAAAAACGACCTTTGTCTTTAAATGCTTTGAAAAAGAATCAGCAGATCTGAAAATAAGACTCAGATATGATGGCCTGACTCAGACAGGTTTTTTCAGTTCCTTAATGAAGATGTATATTTGCCAAGACCCACTAATGACATCTCTAGTAAGTAAAATAAAAGAAAACCAAAAATCCATGGGTAAAACTAAAATTTATAAATCTGCAAAAGATATTGTGGATGGCCAAAGAGTCCTAATTGAATTAGGGATAACAGAATCAGATAAAAATAATATTTTTGATATTATTGAATCGGGAACGGAGGAATATGAGTGAGTAAAGAAGAAGACAGAGGGTGGATAGATTACCCAGAAGATGATAATTCTATTTATATAGCAATAAAGAAACATGGACCTATGACTCTTGATCAGGTTGCTAAAAGACTGGGAATATCTCTAGTAAGAGTGTCTCAGATTGAAAAACAGGCAATAAAGAAACTATCTAAAAGAATAAAAATATGACTTTAATTATCTTAAAAACTATTTAAGAATGTATTTCAACATGCTCAAATTTTGAACAAAAGGAGATTTAATAATGAGTAATAACAAGCTATTGACAGAGACCACTATCCGCCGATTTATGAAATTGGCAAACGTTGAGTCTCTTACAAACAACTTCCTTAACGAGGAAGAGCACATGGACGAAGAAGAAAAAGACGATCCCGTTACCGAACAGGACGAGCCTGAAATGGGCGACGAGCCTGAAATGGACGACGAGCCTGAAATGGACGACGAGCCTGAAATGGACGACGAGTTAGATATAGACGACGAGTTAGGTATGGGAGCAGAGCCAGGCGCTGCAGATATTAGCCTAACTGAAGAAGAGGCAAATCTGCTCATAGATCTCGGTGAAAGATTGTCTGCTGCCATGGGAGCCGAAGATTCTGACGACGATCCAATGGACATGGATGACGAGCCTGAAATGGATGACGAGCCACTGGATATGGATNATGAATTGGACATGGGCTCTGATGAAGACGAAGAAGAACCGGGAATGAGAGACTATGCAATGCAGGAAAACAGGAATGCAATAGTCAAAGAAGTGCTCAAAAGAGTCACAAAGAGAATTGTCTCTGAAAGATTAAAGAGATAATAGATGACACAAATAGCTTGTTAATCTAAAAGCCTCGGTAGACCCGAGGCTTTTTTGTTTGACTTTGAAAGCAAAGTTTGATATTATTATAGAAATGTTTTTACCTAAAATAAAAAGGAATAAAATGACTAAAAGAGTAACATCTCAGCCAAAGAAAAAAAAGAAAGAGAAAACAAAATCGAAAATTGATGAGAATCAAATCGTAATTATAAATAACATCCAGCCATCGACAGCTCATGATAATGAACTTAGAACGATAAACCTTTATGGTGATATCACAGAGCAGAAAGCGGCAGATGTAGTCGCAGCTCTTTTATATCTTGAAAATAGTTCCCACTCTATAATTCCTGAAGACCCCCTAAACCCAGAATCAAAAGAGATTATTGTTGCTAAATCTATCTCGATGATGGTCTCAACCCACGGTGGAACCGCTTCTGATATGTTTTCTATTCTTGACGTTATGGACATGGTCAAGGAGAGGACTTGTGATGTGGAAACCTTTGGCATAGGAAAGGTTATGTCTGCAGGGGTTCCCATTCTTGCCGCAGGCACAAAGGGAAAACGCAAGGTAGGCCGGAATTGTCGAATCATGTTACACAATGTTATGGCAGGGACTGGGGGTACAATATTTTCCATGGAAAATGAACTCGAAGAAATAAAATGGGTACAAGAAAGGTATATTGAAACATTATCTTCTTACACCAAATTAACTCCGAGTAGAATAAAGAAGCTACTTAAAGCTCAGAGAGATGTGTATATCTCTTCTGAAGAGGCAATTAAAATGGGAATTGCAGACGAAATTATCTAATTATTAGAGGGGTTTTACAATGTCTTGGCACGAAGAATTTTTATCAACAAATCAAAAAAAGAAATCAATTTCAACGATGGGCGATCTCTTTGGTCTCATCGAAGAGGTTTTTGAACTAGAAAAGGGAAAAATCTTTAAGACTGGCAAATCAGCTAATCAGTTGTTGAGAGAGCAGTTTCTCAATGAAGAGAAAGAGATGACTCTAACTCTTCAAGCAATCCCTGAAATTGCGGTATCAGAACTTGGTTGGACAGACGTCTCAGGCGCGGCCGGCTCAGAAGTGGAGGGTCCTGAGAGAAAGCGTCTTAGTCAATTCCTTGCAAATATTGAGGGTTCTGATTTCGTTGAAAAGGTCGCGTCGTTGGAGAGATTCTATCAGGATCCTGATGGCGCCATGTCAATGATGTTCCCGGAGGGCGAGGCCACTAGCGCTGCAGAACAAATTAAGGTTGCATTATCTTACATGGTCTTTTTCAAAACTCTAACAAAAGTTATTTCTAACTTCAATGCTGCTTCAGCCGGATTCAACTTTGAGGCTTTCCTGGCTGTTCTTGCAGGGGGCTTTCAGGTCCCGGCAAATAAAGGTACCATTGCAGACTTTGTAAGTAGATCAGAGGGGAAAGATGTACCAATAAGCCTCAAGCTATACGGGGAGGGCTCTCTTCACGTCGGCGGCAGCTTTACAGACCTTGTAAACGACCTTGTTTCGCCACAGTACGATGTACCAATGATGAGATATATTGCGTGCACTAAGAAATTCGAAGATGATAAAAAAGCCGGCCTTGATATAAACGGCAAAATTAAATTCATGAGATTTGACTTTACGTTGCAGAATGTAATGAATTGCATGGCCATCTCCTCAAAGAAATCAAAAAACAACGCTCTCCTTGCAGCAGAATTTATTCGAAGAGTAGAGGCAGGAGAGGAAGACATTGATTATCGCTCTGGCCTCCCAGGCATAAACCTACCGTCAACTCAGGAACTTGAGGATGAATTCATTGAAGAAATGAAGGACATTCTAGGGGAAAGATTCACAGACGAGCAAATAGACTACTTTATAGAACTCATCGGCTGGTCTAAAAACGATGCGCCTTTTATTCCTATAGATGTGGTTGACTATGACGAAACAGGAACAAAGTTTGTGACCCCAACAGTCATTCGAGGGCAATCTCCCATACCATCTAGCAATAGAGGAAAGACTGAAAACGTTGAAAAATATCAATCTTTA
>NHHF01000103.1 GCA_002171155.1 Betaproteobacteria bacterium TMED156 | reverse complement strand
AAGACAGGATCAGTTAATCCGAGTTTAATGCGATATGAGTATCACAGAGTGTGGATTATTAAAGCAACATTGAAAAATGGTATGAGACATATTTATAAGCAAAGGATTTTCTATATTGACGAGGATAGTTGGTCGATTGTAATGGAAGAAGTCTTATCAAAAAAAGGTGATATGTGGCGAGTTGCTCTTCATGGGCTAGTCCAATTGTATGGTGAGAATTTTCCAATATACAGAATTAACGTATATCACGATTTATATAATAAATCTTATCTTGTAACTGGTTTAGACAATGAAATTAAAAACAATATAAAATCAGGATTTAGAGCAAGTATTGATGAATTTCAACCAAGTGCCCTGAGGAGATTAGGAGGAGAAAGTTAATTAGTGAAATAAATAATCAAGGATAAATATTTTTCTCTTTTTTTAACTGGTTTTTATAATTCAAAGGTCCACCTCTAAAAGGCGCGAAACCCGTACCAAATGTTACTCCAGCATCTGCGAGCTCGGAATCGTCAACAATACCTGAATCAACTAAGTCTACGGTTTTTTTGATTAATGGTTGAATAAGGTTTTCTGCAAGGTGTGTTCCTTGATGAAAATCAAGGAGCTTAACCTTTCTCTTAACTGCTCGACCATTTTTCCATTCATAAAATCCTTTATCTGTTTTTTTTCCAAGATGTTTTTTCCTTACTAATTCTTCTAGGCATCTTGGCATTACTCCATCTTTAATCATAGCTCTACCAGCTGCAATCATAATATCCAAACCAACAATGTCTAGTAATTCTAGGGGTCCCATTGGCATACCCCATTTTTTCATAGCATCATCAACCTGCTCTGGAGAGTAACCGCCGTCAATTGATCTCATCGAATTTTGAAGGTAAGGTCCTAGTACCGCGTTGACAAGAAAACCTGGGCTACTCTTAACAGGAAGTGGTAATTTTCCAATTTTGTTAACAAAATCGTAGGCAGCATTTTCAACCTTTTTATTTAAATTATCAGTTTTTACTATTTCAACCAGTGGCATTTTACTTACAGGGTTAAAAAAATGAATTCCTATTAGCCTGTTAGGCACCTTTAATTCAGATGCAATATCTTCCAAGCGAATACTGGAGGTATTAGTTGCAATTATGGCGTCGCTTTTAGATTTAATTTCAATCACTTTAAATAAATTTCTTTTGGCCTCTAAATTTTCTACAATTGCTTCAATTACTAAGTCTGCTGTAATCATTCCACTGCCATTTGGGTCGGGTATCAATCTGTCTAATGCTTCCTGAGCAAGTGATTTATTTTTTATTTTTTTTGAAATGGTTTTATTTGCAACACCAATTGCTTTAGCGATTTGGTTTTCAGAAGTGTCTTGCAATGTGACTTCTAAGCCACGAATTGCACATAAAACAGCAATGTCTGCTCCCATTGTTCCAGCCCCGATAACATGGACATGTTTTAATTTATTGTCATGAGATGCCTTATTTACTTTTCCTATAGATTTGAGTCTTTCTCTTAGAAAAAAAATTCTTAATAAGTTTTTTGCTGTGCTTGATCCAACAATTCTGTCGTGAATTGATAAATCAGCACCAGGATCTCCATCATATTTTTTCCATAATTCTAAAATACCAAATGGTGCAGGATAATGTTTCGGATTAACTTTTTTCTTAACTTTATGTAGTAAAATTTGATAGATTAAAGGTCTAAAAAATCCCATCAACATCTTATTGATAAAAGTAATTCTTTTCTTTTTTGGTTGAGATTTAATAAATCTTCTACATGTTAGTTCAGCAGTTCTAGGAGGAGAAGAAAAATCTGCAAGACCAATCTTTTTTGCTTTTCTGGAATCAATAATTTTACCAGTAAGCATCATATCAAAAGCGTTTAACACTCCTACTCTACGAGGTAATCTCTTTATACCGCCCCAACCTGGATATATTCCAAGTTGGACTTCTGGGAGTGCTAATTTTGTCTTAGGTTGGTCAACTGTAATAATATATTTGCATGCTAACGCAAATTCCAAACCACCACCCATACAAAAACCATTTATTAGAGCTACTGTCGGGATTTTCTCAGATAATAATTCCAAATCTTGAAACAACTTCCACCCCTTAATTACAAGGTCTCTTGTTTCAACAGTTAAATTGGAGTTTTCGTTAAGAGCTTTAAACTCTGTAACATCCGCTCCAGCAGCAAACCCAGAACGCTTTTCAGATTTAAATACTATACCCTCAACCTTTGAAAAAGGTTCACCTTTTTCGGATGAAAAATGAATTCCATGAACAAGCTCATTAAGTTCATCCCTAACAGCATTGCTGAAAACATTAGCAGACTTACCAGGACAGTCAAGAGTTACCCATAGAATATTATCATCGAATTTTAATTTCCAATATGTAAATAAGAATTTGTTTAAGTCGACAAAAATTTTAGTCATTAATGAAAGCTCTCCATCAGCATAGCACCACCTTGACCTCCTCCAATACAAATAGAGGCAATACCTTTTGAACCATCCTTCATTTTAAGCAGTTTTAATGTATTTAAAACTATCCTTGCTCCACTGGCCCCAACAGGGTGCCCTATTGAAATTGCTCCACCAGCAATATTCAATTTTTCGGTTTCAATCTCTCCAAATTTATCTTTAAGATTTAAAAACTTTTTGCAATAATCTGGATCATTCAGGGCTCGTTGACAAGCAAGTACTTGTGCTGCGAATGCTTCATTAATTTCCCATACATCTATTACAGATTTGTCAATATTATTTCTCTCAAGTAATGGAATAAAAGCATGAATGGGTCCTAATCCCATTTCAGCAGGGTTAAGAGCAGCCCAGTTATTATCAAGTATTGCTCCGATTGGTTTTAAATTATTTTCTTTAACTGCTTTTTCAGAAGCGAGTAACAATAGACAAGCACCATCGGTAACTTGAGAACTATTTCCTGCAGTAACAGTTCCATCAGGTCGATCAAAAACTGGCCTTAATTTTTGTAGGTTCTCCAATTCTAGATTCAACCTAATCCCGTCATCATTATTAAATAATCTCCCGTCTTTACTGTAAATAGTTGAGATTTGTGGAGATAGAATTTCATCTTGATGAACAGTTGTTTTTTGATGACTTCCTAATGAGTACCTGTCAGCGTCAATTCTACTGATAGAAAATTTTGTAGCAAGATTTTCTGCGGTTTGCCCCATGTTTAGTCCAATATTTGAGTCAGTTAAACCTTTTAAAATTCCAATGATAGGCATTAACATTCTGGGTCTAAATTTAAGAATTTGATTTAATTTTGTTTTAACATCTTTGGACGATGAAAATTGAGCGAACCATCGCACTGCTTCAGTTGAGAAAAGCAATGGTGAGTGAGATAAAGATTCTGTTCCACCAGCCAAAACAATATTAGAATGACCAAGTTGAATGGAGTGAGAGGCTGAAGCTAGAGCTTGCATGCCACTTGCACAATTACGCATTACTGTCCAAGCAGGTACATTTTCTCCACATCCTAATCTTAGACTAATAACTCGAGCTATATTTACTTCATTTACACTTGGTATAGCACAGCCTATAATAACTTCATCAATTTTTTTAGAGCCAAGTCCTTGGCGAAGCAAAAGACTTTTCCCAGTTTGCACTGCCAATTCACTAGCTGAAAATAAACCAGGTCCAATCTTGCTATTTGCTTTCAAAAAAGGACTTCTGGTTCCATCAACTACATATACAGGATTTTTCATTTGAATATATTACCTAGTTTCTATGCAGCTTTTGCAAGTGGTTTATCAATTTTCTCCGCTATTTTTTGTAATGACTCGTCGAAAACATCTACATGAATTATTAAGTCCCTGAGTTCATTCTTTCTGAGTAGAGAGTGATATTCATCTTTGGTTATAACATTTTCCTTGAATGCCAAACAGCCTAAGTCTCGAACATTTGCTAGAGGGTTATCAACAAAACGGCCCTTTCTTTCGGCTGCTTTTATTTTTGCCTCGATGGGCTCACAAATTATTGTAGCTTTAAGAGCTGCGTCAATACAGCTTACAGGATCTTTTTTTAGTAATTCTAAATCATCAATATTTTTTACATACACATCACCGGTAAGATTATCTCTGAATTCACTATTGGTTGTAAGATTTTTTGAAACTTCAAATAGTTCATGATCATTTGGCGCAAAATTCTCATTGCCCCAAGGAAAAATTAATTTTCTTAAAACTAATGCAAAAAATTTGTTTGGTAAATTCTTAAAAATACCATCGAATGCTTCTTTGATGTCTTGAAGACAAATCTTGCACGCAATATTTGTAATAATAAAATTACTCTCAGTTTTTTCATTGTCAAAATGATTTTTAATGCATGCTGAAAGCATAAATAGATTCGATAGAATGTCTCCCAGTCTCGCCGAAATCATTTCTTTTCTTTTTAATTGTCCACCTAAAGACAAAAGGCAGTAATCTGCAAGGAAACTAAACGCAGCTGAGAATCTGTTAGCTTGTTGGAGAGACCGAGTTAATTCAGGATTCGTAACTAATTTAGAATAAAAAAATCTACCACCTGTTATTCCATAAAATAAAGTTGACATAAGGTTTTTAAAAAACATCAATAAGTGATGTCTCACAGCCTGATCAAATTGCTCAACTGCTTCTTTCTCATTTGGGTTTTGAGCTGCTTTTAACTCCTTTAAAACGAAAGGATGACATCGAATAGCACCTTGGCCAAAAATAATGAGACTTCTAGTTAAAATATTTGCCCCCTCAACAGTTATGCTGATTGGCGTCTGAATATGGGCTTCTGCTAAAAAATTCGAAGGGCCATGGCAAATCCCTTTGCCACCTATGATATCCATTCCAGCATTGACAATTTCTCTTGCTTTTTCAGTTGCATGTACTTTTGCAATAGCAGAAATTACAGATGGGCGTTCTCCACAGTCAATTGCAGTTGCTGCCAATTTTCTGGTTGAGTCTACTATGTATGTTTTGGCAGCAATATTTCCCAATACACTTGATACACCCTCAAAATTTGAAATAGATGTTTTAAATTGTTGACGAATTTTGGCGTAACCACCAACAGTTCTTGCAGTAAGTTGGGATATTCCAGCATTAGAGGATGGTAAAGAAATCGCTCTACCAGCTGCTAGACATTCCATTAGCATTTTCCAGCCTTGACCTAGACCGTTTTCACCGCCAATAACAAAATCAAGAGGAACAAATACATCCTTACCTTTAGTGGGACCATTAGGCCATTTGACACTAAGTGGCATGTGCCTATTGCCAATTTCAACACCAGGATGTTTAGAAGGAATTAGTGCGCAGGTGATCCCTAGATTTTTTTTAGCACCAAGCAAACCATCAGGGTCGTATGCATGGAAAGCCAAGCCAAGAACAGAGCATATTGGTGCTAATGTAATGTATCTTTTTTCCCATGTTAAGCTCAACCCAATTGTTTCTTTTCCTTTAAATATCTTTTTGCAAACAATACCTACATCTGGGATAGAAGCCGCATCCGATCCTGCCCAAGGACTGGTTAAAGCAAAAGCAGGGATTTCTTTACCAATAGCTAGTTTTGGTAAATAACTTTGTTTTTGTTTGTCAGTTCCATAATGCACTAGAAGTTCACCGGGACCTAAAGAGTTTGGAACCATTACCATTACTGAGAGGGCGGAGCTACGAGTTGCAAGTTTGGTTATAATTTGCGATTGAGCATAAGCTGAAAACTCAAGACCCCCAAATTTTTTTGGAATTATCATACCCAAAAAACCTTTATCTCTTACGAAAGTCCAAATATGTTCAGGTAGTTCATGATCTTGGTGATTTATATTCCATTCATTCACCATCTCGCATACTTGATTAACTTCATTTTCAAGAAAAGATTTTTCTAATTTTGATAGTTCTGGTTTTTGCGTCTTAAAAAGCAAATTCCAATCAGGTTGCCCTGACATAATTTCCTGATCCCACCAAGTACTTCCAGCTTCCAATGCTATTTTTTCTGTTGAAGACATCGGAGGCAGGCTGAGCCGTATTTTATTTAAGAGGTGTTTAGTAAAAAATTCAGTTTTCATTTTGTCTCTCCAATGCATAAAATTCATGCTTACTAAGGTCTTTTGATAATGGCGCTCGAAGACCACCTAAAAGGAAGGCCATGAGTCTTTTAGTAAGTAGTTTACGACTGATGACAAGATTTTCCCTTTCGATGTTAGTGTTTGCAAACAATGTTGGTAAACCATTACCAGAAATTGCAAAGGTGGCGGCTCCCAACATAAAGTGAAACCTCCATACAATTTCATTTTCAGGTACATTGGGAAGTGATTTAAATAAAGCTGATTTGAATTTACTTATTACTTCAGAATGTTCTTTTGTAGAAATAGACCAAATTAATTTGCTGGGCTCAAGAGATGATCTTCCAAGCAATTTAAGAAACATTTCACCACCATTTCTCTTGTCGTCAATCATATTAAGTAAAGTGCCAAAAAAAGCATCTAATATTGCTGATGGTCTAAGTGGTGCACCATTGGCTTTTTTTTCTAAGGATAAAAGAGCCTTAAGTCTTTGTTGGTTTAGCCAATCAAGCTTTCTGTTGAATAATTCCTCCAAAAGTTTTTCTTTTGAACCAAAATGATAATGTATTGCTGCTAAATTAACTCCAGCCTGATTAGTAATGTCTCGTATCGATGCAGCAGCGTAACCTTTTGTGGCAAATAGTCTTTCAGCACATTTGAGAATTCGAGCTACAGAGTTAGAATCTTTAAATTCCTTTTCTAATACAACAGACATTATTTACCTATGCGTGTAATTAATTAAAACAAACGTTTGATTTTTATTATTTTCAGTCTGATTCTTTATAAAGTCAATAGATTTAATAATAGTTTTTGATGCATCATGTAGGAAGGAGACTAAAAATGAAAAAAATAATGTATGAACAAAAACCTTGGTTAAGTAATTATCCGGATGGTGTTCCAAATGAAATAAATCCTGAGAAATATGAAAACCTAATTGAACTATTTGATGACGCATTTGCAAAGAATAAAAATCATATTGCGTATAAATGTTTAGGTAAAGAATTAACATTTTCTGATTGGGACTTAATTTCAAAAAAAATCAGCGCATTTATACAATCTTTTAAAATTCAACCCAAATCAAAAGTTGCAATAATGTTACCAAACCTTTTGCAAAATCCAATAATAATATGTGCTGTAATTAGAGCTGGGTTTATTGTCGTGAATGTTAATCCTTTGTACAGTGCTCGTGAATTAAATCATCAACTAAAAGATTCCAAGGCCGAGGCTATTTTTTTGCTAGATAACTTCTCTGAAGTTTTGGAAAAAGCAATTGACGATACCCAAATAAAACACGTTGTCACAACCAGTGTAGGTGACTTATTGGGTTTAAGAGGTGTTTTTATAAATCTCTTTTTAAGACATATTAAAAGAAAATCAAAAGAAATTCATTTAGTTAATGAAAAAATAAAAGTATATAAATTTAATAAAGTACTTAAGTCGAAACCTAAAAATTATATTTTTCCTAAAGAAATTAAAACATCCGACGCTGTTTGTCTTCAATATACTGGGGGGACAACAGGAGTTTCAAAAGGAGCAGTCCTGACACACAAAAATTTAGTGGCCAACTGTTTGCAAGCAGAAGCTTGGTACAAACCAGCATTAGAAGATATGAATTATGATCCTGGTAAACCAACTTCAAGCATAAATCAACAATCAGTTATAATTTGCTCTCTTCCTCTGTACCACATATTTGCATTTACAGCATGTCTTTTGTTGGGTTTAAAGTCAGGGATGAAAAATTTATTGATTCCTAACCCTAGAGATTTCAAAGGTTTTGTTAAAACACTTAAGAAAGAATCCTTTCACATTTTCCCTGGAGTAAATACTCTGTTTAACGGGTTAATGAACCAAAAAGGCTTTGATTCATTAGATTTTTCTAATTTAAGAATTTCTCTTGGAGGAGGAATGGCAGTTACTAAGACTGTTGCTGAAAGATGGCAAAGAATTACTGGTTGTCCAATGATTGAGGGATATGGCCTTTCTGAAACTTCACCAGTCGCAACTGTAGTTTCAGTTAATGCAAAAAACTATACTGGTAATGTGGGTTTACCGGTATCTTCGACACTGGTCAGAATTGCAGATGAACAAGAAAAAACTTTAAATTACGATGAGGTTGGAGAAATACTCATCAAAGGACCACAAATTATGCAAGGGTATTGGAATAATAAGCATGAGACAGAACAAGTCTTTTCAAAAGATGGTTTTTTCAAAACTGGGGATTTAGGAACAATGGATGAAGGTGGTTTTGTTAAGATCGTTGATAGAAAAAAAGACATGATTAATGTAAGCGGTTTCAATGTTTATCCGAACGAAGTAGAGCAAGTTGTATCCTCTAATCCTATGGTTCTAGAATGTGCAGTAGTTGGGTCATCTGATGTAATTGGAGGCGAATTGGTTCGTCTATTTGTCGTGCCAAAGCAAAAGAAACTTACAAGAAAAGACCTAATTTCATTTTGCAGACAAAATTTGGCAGCTTACAAATGCCCAAAAGAAATAATTTTTATGGAGGAATTGCCAAAAACAAATGTTGGTAAAATTTTAAGAAGAAAATTACGATAGAATTTTAAAAAAGCTAAATTCTGCGGAGTAGAGGCTTTCTTCCTTTGCTCCATTCTTTAATCCAGTTTGATAACTCTAATTTCTTTTGGTCAAATCCAATTTCAGACATAATTTTTTGGGTAGGAACCGGCCCTTGCTTGCTCATAATACAAGATTTGACTATTCCACCTGCTACGGTTTCCTCGTTTCTTTCAAAAGTTTGTTCTAAATAAATAAATTTATCGTCCCAGCCTTCTATTTTGGTAACAATATTTACCTTATCAAACAAATCAAGCGATTTTCCAAAACTTATAGTTTCATCAGCAACAACTGGGTACCATTTATTGGATTTAATTGTTTTTATTAGCCCTGTTCTCTGAAGAAAATCAAGGCGAGCTATATCCATTAATGCAAAGTACCTTGCGTTGTTCATATGAAAGTTGAGATCGAGATCTGTAAACATAACTCTGAATGGCGTGTAACATAGTCCAGTTATTTTGATTTTTGATCGCCAATACTTTGATGCGAAAGTTAAAATTAACCTTACCCAAATATTAAGATTCATGGGGAATTGCTGTAACCTTTAGAAGTTTAGATGAAGGATTTTATAAAGATGAAACATACTGCTGACATATGTGATATGAATGAGCAACTTGTTGCAAGTGGCAAACTTAAAATTTTACCTCCAATTTTTAAATCTTATGCAAAAAAAAAATTTATTTCTGGTGAAATATTAACTGTAAAGGCAATAGAAGACAACAGTTTAGTTCGTTCCACTCTGGAGTTACCTGGAAATAAAAGAATTTTAATTATCGATGGGGCTGGAAGCTACAGGTGTGCATTATTAGGAGGGGCCCTTGCTAAATTAGCCGAAAAAAACAAATGGGAGGGAGTTATAGTGTTTGGTTGTGTTAGAGACTCTTTTGAAGTCAAGGAATGTGATGTTGGGGTTTGGGCTCTTGCTACACATCCTAAAAGAAGTAAAAAAGCAGGTGCAGGCATAATTGGAGAAGCTATAGAAATTCATGGTACGCAGATCAAAAGTGGAGAGTTTTGCATTGCTGATATGGACGGAATTTTAGTATCAGCTGAAGAACTTTAATTGAAAATAAATTTTTTTGCTTACAATCTCGACAGGTTTGTCAAGTGCAATTTATCAACTGGTCATTTTCTAACCAATCTAGGTTTTTCCATTACTGTTGCCTTTTTTTAATGATAGTGTGAGGGTTTTTCCACATTTGGTGGGGATAACTTTTTTTTAGGAGGTGTTTTGACCAAAAAAAAATACGATGAGACATCTATAAAAGTATTAAAAGGTCTTGAGCCAGTAAAGCAAAGACCAGGCATGTATACTCGGACCGAAAATCCGCTTCACATCTTTCAAGAGATAGTTGATAATTCAGCGGATGAGGCATTATCAGGTCATGCAAAGACTGTCACTATCACTCATCATTCTGACGGCAGCTTTAGTGTTCAAGATGATGGGAGAGGAATACCTGTAGGTATTCACCCATCAGAAAATATTACTGTATTAGAAATAGTGTTCACAAGACTTCACTCCGGAGGAAAGTTTGAAAAGGGAGTGGAATCTGCATATGCATTTTCTGGGGGTCTCCATGGTGTTGGTGTTTCAGTTACAAATGCTTTATCAAAAAGAGTTGAAGTAGTTGTATGTCGTCAATCTTATGAATGGGAAATGACTTTTGAATTTGGTGATGTCTCTTCAAAACTTAAAAAGAAAAAAACTAAAAAAAAATTATCCGGGACTTTTGTTAGGATCTGGCCTGATGAAAGATATTTTGACGATTTAACAATCCCACTGGAAACTTTAAAAAACTCTTTAAGGGCCAGAGCCGTTTTGCTTCCTGGTGTAGTTTTTAATTTTAAATGTGAAAAAACAGAAAAATTTTTTTCTTGGTGTTATCAAAATGGATTAAAAGATTACTTCACTGAAAATTTATCAATTAGTGATTATATAGCTCCAATTTGGGAAAGTGAAAGTTACATTCGATCGGCTGAAGATACTTTTGAGCAGGGTGAGGGTGCTAAGTGGATATTAGTTTTTACGAACGTAGGGGCATTAATTAGAGAATCATATGTAAATTTAATTCCAACTTTAGCCGGTGGTACTCATGAAGCAGGTTTCAGAGATGGAGTTTTTCAAGCTGTTAAAGAGTTTATTGAACATCACAAGTTGCTGCCTAAAGGGATTAAAATTCTTGCTGATGACGTTTTTTCAAGAGCTAGCTTTGCACTATCTTGTCGAGTTATGGATCCACAATTTCAAGGCCAAACTAAAGAAAAATTGGTAAATAGAGATACTTTTAGACTTGTTTCTGCTCGAGTAAAGGGGCCGTTTGAACTTTGGCTTAACAAAAATGTAGAAAATGGGAAAAAAATTGCATCTATGGCCATACAAAATGCTTTGCAAAGACACAAATCCCTGAAAATGGTTGAAAAAAGAAAAATATCCTCTGTTGCTGTATTACCCGGAAAGCTTACCGACTGTGAATCTTCTGATGTAACAAGAACAGAATTATTTTTAGTTGAAGGAGACTCAGCTGGAGGTTCTGCCAAGATGGGTCGTGACAAATATTTTCAAGCTATCCTTCCATTGAGAGGAAAAGTTCTTAATACTTGGGAATCAGACAAGCTTAGACTACTTGCCAACTCTGAAGTGCATGACATATCAGTTGCAATTGGAGTTGATCCTCATGATGAAAAATCAAAAGATGAACTTTTATCATTACGATATGGGAAGATTTGTATTTTGGCTGACGCTGACGTTGACGGTTCACACATTCAAGTGCTCCTTTTAACTCTTTTCATTAAACATTTTCCAAAATTAATCTCAAATGGTCATATTTACATCGCAAGACCGCCCTTATTTAGAATAGATATTGAAAAGAGGGGAAAAAAACCTGCTCAAAAAATTTATGCAATTGATGATTTTGAATTATCGAAAATTTGTGAAAAGTTGAAAAAAAACGGATTACCCGAATCTAAGCTAACAATTTCAAGATTTAAAGGTTTAGGAGAAATGAGTGCGGAACAGTTATGGGAAACAACGTTAAATCCCAGCACCAGAAAATTGTTTAGTGCAAAAATATCAGATTCCGATGCAGATTCTACAAAGAAAAAATTTAATATGTTGATGGCTAAAGCAGAATCAGGTGCAAGAAGAAAATGGCTAGAAGGAATGGGAGATAAAGCGCAAGTTGATTTATGATTAAGAAAAATAAAAAATCCAACAATCAGCAGGATCTTCCTCTCAAAATACAATCAGGTGATTTGATTACAGAAAATAATTCAACTTCGCTGGCTGAATTTGCTGAACAAGCCTATTTGGATTATGCAATTTCTGTTGTTAAAGGTAGAGCTTTACCTGATCTTTGTGATGGGTTAAAGCCAGTACAAAGAAGAATATTATTTTCTATGCAAAGAATGTTTTTGGGATCTAATTCAAGT
>NHHF01000102.1 GCA_002171155.1 Betaproteobacteria bacterium TMED156 | reverse complement strand
CAATCAATCTGGAAAAAAAATAGTACTTAAACCACTTTTTGGTTCACAGGGGCAGGGTTTAATATTATTTGGAACTGATAAAAATAGTGTAACTAAACTATCATTTTCTGATACAAAAGGAGGTGTTTTTTATCTACAGCAATTTGTTCCAACAAAATACAACGTTAACCCTCATGACTACAGAGTTTTTGTAATAAAAAATAAGGCTATTGCAGCAATGAAAAGAATTGGAAAGACTTGGATTCATAATAAGGCTATGGGTGCGCAATGTGAAAAAATCATACTAACCAAAAATTTAAAAAAAATAGCTGAAAATGCAACTAAGGTGTTGGATCTTGACATAGCTGGTGTTGATCTGATTCCAGATGAAACAATCAAAGAGGGCTTTCAAATCATTGAAGTAAATGGAATACCTGCTTGGAAGGGACTTCAAAGTGTATGTGAATTTAATGTTACAAAAAGAATGCTCGATTTATTACTAGAAAATCATAGTTTTCAATGATTATTTTTGCTAAATGATCTCAATTAACAACGTCAAATCAGCTTTTCTTACAGCGTGCTTGTTAGATGTTTTAGTTTCAAAGCCTGGTAATGTTTCTTTCATGAGTCCTGGTCATGGAATGACAGCTAAATTATTTGTTAACAGCTCGAAAGTCGTTGTTCCGATATTATTTGATGAAAATAAAACACTCGGACAAAAAATAGAACAGTCTGTGAAAAAAACTTTCGAAACTGTAAACTGCAATACAAACCTTGGAATTATTTTGTTGTGTGCTCCTTTAATCCAAGCAATTATATATTTAATCAAAAAGCAGCCAAAAAAAATTATTAACCAAAAAATTTTTTTCTCACTACTTAAGATTCAGGTGAAAAAAATCATTCAAAATACGACTATTGATGATGCAAAATTTGTTTTTCGTGCTATAAAAATAGCAAACCCCGGAGGACTTGGAGTAGTTAAAAGAGCTGATATTAGAGGTGAACCCAATATCAGTTTATTAGATGTTATGAGGATCGGATCTAAACGAGATTTTATTGCCAGGCAATATGCTAATTATTTTTTTGAAGTTTTTAATCAGGAATTTTTTAATTTTGTTGATTTAAAAAATAAAGTGAGCAAGAACAAACCTGCTAATGAGTCATTTTTCTCTCTAAATCCAGATGAATTTGTTCTAAAAATATACTTGAATTGGCTTACAAAATATCAAGATACCCATATTCGACGTAAATATGGCAGTAAAGTATCAAAACAAATTTTAGATGAGGCATGTTGTTTTTTGTTTCATGACAATTCATTTCCAGTGGAATCAGAAAAAAATGATGTTAATATTTACTTACCTTCAGAAAAAAAACTATTGGCTTGGGATTATTCTTTAAAAAAAAGGAATATTAATCCAGGTACAAGTGCTGATCTGACTGTTTGCACTTTATTTTTGGTTTTAGTTCTTTTGCCAAATTTAAGGAGTGATTTAAAGAAAAAAATGTATGCTTAATGTTTTCTTTTTGTTTTAATATTCGTATGTGTTTTAATTTATATAAAAATTTAAGATATTAGGGAGAAATGAAATGGCAAAGATAGACCGTTTAATGGTTGGTGAGTCTCTTGTTGGAGACGGTAATGAAGTTGCGCATATTGATTTAATTATGGGTCCAAGAGGTAGCACTGCAGAATCTGCATTTGCAAATGCTCTTGTTAATAATAAGGACGGATTTACAAGTTTGTTAGCCGTTGTTGCGCCAAATTTGCTATGTAAACCAGCCACGGTAATGTTTAATAAAGTTACTATCAAAGGAGCTAAACAAGCTGTTCAGATGTTTGGGCCTGCACAAAGAGCAGTTGCTATGGCTGTAGCAGATAGTGTTGAAGATGGAACAATTCCTGCAGGTGAAGCTGATGATGTCTTTGTAAGTGTTGGTGTATTCATCCACTGGGAGGCTGCTGATGATCAAAAAATTCAAGATTATAATTATCAAGCAACAAGAGAGGCTATTCAAAGAGCAGTAAGTGGTCAGCCTACTGCATCAGAGGTGGTTTCTGGAAAAGGCTCTGCAGCCCATCCTTTTGCAGCATCATAAGTTTTTTTTTTTTGGATAAAATGTAAACCGGGTCTCTCATATGAGATTCGGTTTTTTTAATCATCCGGCACATGTCCAGCACCAATGATTTTCAAAATACTTTGAGGTTTTATGGTGTATTTTTTTGTGGATTTTCTTTCAATAACGATTCCAACTGAGTCAACATCAATGTACTTTTTGGGTTTTATAACCTTTACCTTAGTCCAGTGAGCTCCAAAATCATTTAAAATTATGTCGGCTATAGCTTCTGCAAAAGATTCCAACAATTTAAAATTATGATTTTTCATTATTTTCAAAACATTAGATCTAACTTTGTCATAATTAATAGTGTGATTTATATTGTCAGAATTACAAGCTTTTATGTAAGGAACACCCATTGAGATATCAACTATTATTTCCTGTGGATTGTGCAACTCATCTTCACAAATTCCTATGATAGTCTTGCCAGTTAAATTGTTAATAAAAACAACATCTAAATGTGTTTCAGGCAGTTCATTATTCAAGTTTGTCTGTGAGGTGAGGTTTTTATTTTGCATTTTGTATTTTTTTACCATGAAGATATCATTTCTACTAAGTCAATGAATTATAAATTAATAATCTTATTTTTATAAGTATGTTAAAAAAAAATAAAAAAAAGGGAAATCAAAAATGGCTTCAAGCAGCAATACCAACTGGTGGAACTGCAGGAGATACCAAAACTAGAAAAAAAATTGCTTGGGCTCTTACCGGTTCAGGACATTTTTTAAAAGAGTCATTAGAAATATGTTCTCGAACACCAAATACAGATTTATTTTTATCCTCAGCAGCTGAAGAAGTTTTGCCAATTTATGGTTACAACATAGAATCTTTGAAAAAAAATTATAAAATTTTCAGGGATAAAACAGCTAGTTCTGTCCCAGTAGGAATGTTGTATGATAATGTATATCACACGATTGTCATTGCGCCAGCAACCAGCAACACAGTAGCAAAATGCAATTATGGAATCTCAGATACTTTACCTACTAATATGTTTGCACAGGCCGGTAAACTAGGCGTTCTAAGTATTATTTTTGCGTGCGACACTGCTCCTGTTGTCGTTACTAAAGCTCCCAGGGAATGGGTTGAACTGAATCCTAGAAAAATAGAACTTCAAAATGTTGAACAATTAAAAAAGTGCTCGGATTGTGTTGTTGTTGAATCATTGAGAGAATTGGAAATAATCTTAGAGGAGCGATTAAAAAAAATAGGTCTATCTTGGAAAAAATCCTCTTTTTAACAGGTCGATTAGCGCAGAAAGCTCTAGAACGAGTTCTATTAAATATTGAACCAACAAATTTTTCATGGGAAATTAAACAAATAGGTTTACAAGTTGCTGGATTAATGACAGCCGACATGATTCGTAGGAGATTAAAAGAACCTCTTGATGATTTTGATCGAATAGTTGTTCCCGGCCGCTGCAGGGGAGATCTTGATATGTTGTCAATAGATCTAGGTATCAAAGTTATTAGAGGTCCAGAAGAACTTAAAGATATTCCCAGGTTTTTTAATAGAGAAGGGCCCAAGATGAATATTTCAAATTATGATATTTCTATATTTGCTGAAATTGTAGATGCATCAAAACTATCAATCGTGGATATATTAGATAAAGCAGAGCAATTTAAAAGGTCTGGTGCAAATGTTATAGATATTGGTTGTTTACCAGAAACAGAATTTGGTCATCTTGAAGAATCGATAACTGAATTAAAAAATAAAGGTTTTAAGGTTAGTGTTGATTCACTGGATCCGAATGAATTGATTAGAGCTTCTAATGCCGGAGCTGATTTCCTTTTGAGTTTAACTCCAGAAACTTTATGGGTTATCAATGAAGTTTCATCAACTCCTGTATTAATTCCTAGTCAGCCATCAGATGAAGAGTCTTTGATAAACTCAATAGAACATTTCATTAAAATTGATAGAGACTTTTATGCTGATGCCATTCTTGACCCAATTCCTTTTGGTTTAGTAAATTCTCTTTGTAGATATCAAAGGTTAAGAAAATTATTTCCTGAAATTAAACTTATGGTGGGTGTTGGGAATGTCTCAGAGTTAACTGAGGCTGATACCATAGGAATAAACACAGTATTAATTGGTATTTGCTCAGAACTTCGAGCTAATGCAGTCTTAACAACTCATGTAAGTGATCATGCAAGAAGATCAGTGAATGAAATTGATTTGGCCAGAAGAGTTATGTTTGCTGCTCGAGAAAATCACTCTTTGCCAAAAGGATTTAGTGATGATTTATTAACTATTCACGGAAAAAAACCCTTTTTAGATTCTTATAGTGAAATTAAATCAACTGCAGAGAATGTTAAAGATCCGAATTTTCGTATACAAATTTCTAACGATGGTATTCATGTCTACAATAGAGACGGTTTATTAACTGAGAAAGACCCTTTTGCTTTTTTTCCAAATCTAAAACTCGATGACGATTCGAGTCATGCTTTTTATATGGGAGTAGAATTGGCTCGTGCTGAAATAGCCTGGAGATTAGGTAAACGTTATTCTCAAGACAGAGGTCTTAGTTGGGGGGTTGCTGCAGATGACCCCGGTGAAGATATGCTTACCCATTGTCAACCTAACGCCACACTTAAGCGTAGAAAAGGCAAGAAGAATGATTTATGAAGTTGTAATTACAACATCAGATTCTGAAAATCGACCACATGTTGCCCCAATGGGCATCACTTATGAAGATGAAATGGTTATTCTTAAACCCTTTAAACCTTCACGTACTTTAGAAAATATACTGAGTTCAAAATATGCTGTAATGAATATAACAACTGACGTTAAAATTTTTGCTGCTTGCATTACTGGAAGAAATAATTTTGAGCTAATAAATTTGGATAATAATAATGGTTTTAGGTTAAAGAACGCTACTTCACACTTAGTATTGAAACTTAATAAAATTATTGATAATGAAACCAGACCTCAACTTTTTATGATGAACTATAGTAGAGTAGAAAATTCTAGTTTTATAGGACTTAATAGAGCTCAGGCAGCTGTAATCGAAGGATCGATACTAGCTAGTAGGCTACATATGTTATCACAAGAAAAAATAATTTCTGAAATGAAATATCTAAAAATTGCAATTGAAAAAACTGCCGGGCCAAATGAAAAAGAAGCTTGGTCATGGTTAGAGGAAAAAGTAAATAATTATTTCAAAAAATTATGAATTTTAATTTTAATAAACGAAATATTCCAATTTTAGTAAGTGTCCGCTCACAACAAGAAGCTATCATGGCATTAAATGGAGGAGCTGATTTAGTTGACGCAAAAGAGCCAAAACATGGTGCCTTAGGAGCTCTTCCAATTTCTGAGATAAATAAAATAACGAAAGTTCTGCGCGGTAGAAATTACTCTGGTCCAATAACCGCAACATTTGGGGATAGCATTGACGAACCAATTAATTTTAATTCAAAGTTATTTATCTCATATTTTTGTCAAGATATTGATGCAGTAAAAATAGGATTTGATGCTAGAGGCACGATTGGAACAAGGAAATTATTTGATCACTTATGTTTTGTTTATGAAAATAAAATCATATTTTTTAATAGTAATGAATCCAACTACAAAATGACTAAAATTGTTCCAGTATTAATTGTTGACCACGGATTAGATTTAAACTTCATTGATTTTATTTTGCAATCAAATGTATCAAAATATTTCCTAGGAATTATGCTTGATACAAAAACAAAAGTAAAAACTAATATTTTTAATGTTTTATCAGTGTCTGATATAAAAAAAGCCTCGATTATTTGTGCCTCAAATTTTATACCTTTTGGTATTGCAGGTTCATTAAATTTATTTGACTCAGAAAATATCATCAAAATATCTCCTTCTTGGGCTGGTTACCGAGGAGGCGTTTGTCATGAGGGTAGAGACGGAGATATATCAATAAAAAAAATAAAAGCTGTTAAAAATGCCTTAGAATTTTCTAAGTAATTTTGTTAAGCTTTCAACTTTAGAGGCATAAATTATGAAAATCGGGAAATTGCAATCATTTATTTCAGTATAAAACTTTTTATCTAAAATTTTTTTTTCGCTTAACATGAAACCCTTTTTCTTAGATATTTTTAAATATCCTTGATTGCCGGAATCTGGTATTTCACAAGCCTTGAGGATAATCAGAGTCTTTGCATTTATTTTTTTTGATGTTGTTAGAGCAATTGTATCTGAGGTTGTATTCCAGTTTGTAAATTTATTACATTTGACTTCAAATTTATTCTTTGGGACCCAAACAGTAATATTTTTTTTTGTAAGATGTAATTCATCCACATTAACAATTAATTCCGAAGATTTGGGAATCATGGATTGTATGATACATCCTACACTTGACATTGAAAGCAAACACAAATTATGAGCTACTAAGTTATTGAACTTTATTTTTTTCTGTTCACTTCTAACTAGGTTTGCAAAAACTCCACCCCCAGGAATGATAAAAGTTCTTTTATTTTGAGCTACTATAATATCCAAGCACTCTCTTATTTTTTTACTTTCTAATAAGCTCCCACCAATTTTTATTGCAATCATTTTTTTTTTGCAAGTATAGCTAAAGAAACTGCAGGTGCACAAGTATCAATATTTTCTTTTTGGCTTTTAGAAAAGGTATATTCAGTGGAAACTAATTCATTAAAGAAAATTTTATCTCTTTCCATCTTTTTACTTAATTCATATGCAAGAAATGAACCACAACCAGCAACTACTAATGGACATTTTCCATCTAAATCATATTTTATTTCAACTTTAGTAATATTTTTAACTAATTCTTTGATCATTCTTTTCTTAATATTATTTGCGAATTTTTTCCATTCATTTGATGTTGCATTCTTTCTATCCATACCGATTACTCTAGCTATTCTTTGTTCAGTTGCAAACAATGTCTTAGGTTTTTTGTCAAAAGTAGGGTACAAATCGAATTTTTCTTTTAAATCTTTAGTCAATCTAAATACGTCAGCAGTATTGCAAAATGATTCTCTCATTACGTTGTGAAGTTTATTTTTAAAAAGGAGCTGAGGATTTATGGATGAGACAGAAGTTCTTGTTACACCCAAATATACTAGTTCCCCTGATTGTAATCTTGAGGAATCGTCCGCATTTTTATTTACAATCCTATTATTCAAGATTGGGATTAAATCAGTGGTTGTACTTCCAATATCAACAATAATTGCATTTTTTTTTATACTAGAAACATAGTTAGCTGTAGCATGCCAGTTAGCAGAAGCAACTGATTTCCAATTCTTACCAAATTTTTTTTTGAGAAATTTTTTTTTTTGACAATAAAAACTAATATTTGTCTCAAATATGCCGCCTATTACATCTGTAATCTTAATAACCCCATCTTTTCTGTCAGAAAAGCAGTCTGCCATTTCTCCAGACATGGTGAAAAAATGAATATCATTCTTTTCTATTTTAAATTTTTTTTTAATGTGTTCAATGGATTCAATTAAATATTTCATTCCTTTCCACAATGAGGACCTAACTTGAATGACCTGAACAATCAAACTTCCATGTTTTTCTACTAATTTGCAAACTTTTATATGGGCGCCACCAATATCCCAACCATAAATTTTTGGTTTTTTATTTATATGTTTTAAATACATGAATTAATTATTTCTCTAGCCAAAGGTCTTTTTAAATATTTAGATAATCCAATATATGAACAAGTTATTCTAGGATTAACTTCTAAAACACACAAATCATTATTTTCATCAACAATAAAATCAACTCCCACATATCCTCTCAGCCCTGGAATTGCAAGTCTAATATTTTCTGCTATGTTTTCAATCTTAATTTTTAAAAAATTAGTTAGATATTTCTCTGCCCTTTTAATACCAAAATAAGAGCATTTTCCGAGATTATCAATCTTAATAATTTGTTTATTAATTACTAATACTTCTGTACTATTCTTAAAACATAACATCGAAAAACTCATTGGCTGACCTTCAACAAAATTTTCGATTATTGCTTTTTGTCCAATACTATTTAATTTATTTTGTTCATTCAAAGCAGCTGTAAATGAATTAACTCTCATTGTATTTTCTGTTCCTGCTCCATCATCTGGTTTTACTATGTAGGCTTTTTGTGTTGCTTTGTGTTGTTTTTTGGAGTCTGGAGTTAAAATATTGTAATTTAAAAGTGTGTTTTTGGTTGTTGACTTTTTGGTAGTAGTTGCTATTGCTGCTCTGTTAGAACCAATCCAAATTTTATCTGAGAGTATATTCTGAATATTCAACAGTTCATTCTTACTTTCAGGAGCAACAACCCATGCTCCTTCAATTTTTGTTTTTATGTTGTTAAGGTAACTTTTGACATCTTCCTCTGGACCATGTTTTCCAATTATTAAGGATATATTAGTGTTTTTTGCAATATCAATTTCAAGAGCTCTTCTCATTTTGAGACCCATTTTCAGCATTGAGGATGGTATCTTTAAATCTGATTTAATTACTTCGGTTTGATGTTTTGCTGTGAGAGATTCATAAAGAAGAATTTTCATGTTTAACAATTTTGATTTAATTCCAGTTATTGATCTATTGGGAGGACAAGTTGTCCATGCCCAAAGGGGCGAAAGAGAGAAATATAAACCTCTAAATTCTATTTTAACTGATTCAGCTTCTCCAGTTTCAATTGCAAGATTATTACTTAAAAAAACTAAATCTAACACTCTTTATGTAGCTGACTTAGATGCAATACAAAAAAGATTACCTCAAAAAAATGCTATATTAAATATAGCATCTGTTTTAATTGGAACTGAATTCTGGTTGGATGGCGGTTTCGCAACATTTGAAAATTTTACACATTTAATTAATTCCGGAAAGAAACTACCAAATGTCTGTCCTGTATTTTCAAGTGAATCACTATTATCTCTTGAATCTGCCATAGAATCTTTAGAAATTTTTCCAGAATCTATTTTGTCATTAGATAAGAAAAATAATACATTTTTGAATGATTCGCAAATTTGTGACTACCCTAAATTTTGGCCAAAGAGAATTATCTTAATGAATCTAGATAAAGTTGGATCTGAGAATGGTCCGGATATAGAATGGATATTAAAAATGAAATCTGAGAATCCATCGATTAAGATATATGGTGCAGGAGGAATCAGAAATAACGGTGATGTTTTGAGAGTATTAAAAGCTGGTGCCTCCGGCTGGTTGTGTGCCAGTGCTTTACATTTGGGTTTGATTGATTATGATAAAAATGGTTGAAAAAAAGTGGACTTCTCCTGCTTGTCCTTTGCTATGCCAAGAGAATATTCAATTCACAAAAAATTCAGATTTTGTCAGCCCTAAAACTTTTGCTTGCTCTAAAGCTTCCTTTTTTTTAGGTGAAGTTGATGAATATAAAGACATTGAATTCAATCCAATTATTAATGGCTCGCAGGTCGGAATTGATACTGCATTATATGAAATTTCAAAATGGGTATCCTTAAGCAGAAACCCACTCATTTCTGGTTTAGGGGTTGATGTATCAGGGGCTAGATCAATAGTAAAATTTGCAAGTAAGACAAATGCAATCCTAGACCATAAGCAAGGAGATGTATTAACAAAAATTACCAAATCAATTCAAAACAAAGGGAGTTTTTTTACTACACTATCAGAGATCAAAAGCAGAGCTGATTTAATTGTACTAATTGGTAATGACGACAAAAAGAAAAGATCTTGTTTTTTTAAAACCATCAATCAAGGTTCTAAGTCTAAGAAAAGAAAAGAGACTATATTTTACGGTGATTCATTTGATTCTAGAAACGAACTTTTGCAATCTTTGCAAAATCTTTCAGCTTTGTTAAAAAATAGGAATTTCTCATCGGCAACCATGTTTAACAAGGATTTTCTAAATAAACTTTCCAATTATTCATATATAGCTTTTGTTTGGGATCCTAATGAGTATCACGATGTTGCTGATTCATTGGCTGACATTCTTCTTGAAATAATCAGAGAGTTAAATAAAGTTAAACGAGGGGGAATTCTTACACTTGCAGGTGATGAAGGAAGTATTACTATGCAGTCAGTTATGACCTGGATGACAGGATTACCATTAAGAACTGCTTTCAGAAAAAAAGGTTTACTTTATCGGCCTGAGCAATTTTCAACTAGACGCCTTATTGAAGAAGATTCAATAGATCTTATTATTTGGATTTCATGTTTTAATTCTGATATTCCAGATTTTTTTGAACATAGAAGTTGTCCNATGATTGTTNTGGGTCATACGCAATTTCAAAAAAAATTATTGAATAGCAACTTTAATAATTTTATTTATTTTCCAGTTGCGACACCAGGAATTGACTTAGACGGCCATATGATTAGGTGTGATGGGGTGGTTACCACTCCTATAAAAAAAATAATTGAAAGCAAACAGAAGAGTTTACAGTACATTATAGATAAAATCTTAGATATGGCTTAATTTCATTAATTAACATCACCTCAGAGTTCATGCTATGAATTATAGATTAAAAAATGGTTTACTAGTTGACCCTTCACAAGGGCTAGATCATGTAAATAAGTGCATCTTCATAAAAGATGAAAAAATAGTTGAAAAACTTGATTCAACAGATAAATTTGAGGATGTAGATTGCACTGACATGATTGTAATGGCTGGTGGAATTGATATGCATACTCACATTGGTGGAGGTAAAACTAATCTTGCGAGAATGCTTTTGCCAGAAGATCATTATTTAAATAGAGGATCTAGTAATTCTTTAGAAATTATGTCTTCAGGTTGTTGTACCCCTGGTACTCTCCAGGCTGGTTACAGATACACAGAAATGGGTTATACAGCAGCGTTTGAACCTGCCATGATTTTTTCAAATGCTCGTCAAGCTCACATGGAAATGGGAGACACTCCGATATTAGACCATGGAGCTTACGTTATGCTCGGAAATGATGAGCTCTTTCTTCAAATGCTGGCGAAAAAAAAACCTCATGAGATGATACGGGACTATGTTAGTTGGTCAATTGATGCCAGCAAATCGATGGGGGTAAAAGTTGTAAATCCTGGAGGAATCTCTTCGTTTAAATTTAACCAGAGATTTCTTGATGTTGATCAAAATCATGATCACTGGCAAATCTCACCAAGAAAGATTCTTAAAAAACTTGCATTATGTTTAAAAGATATTGGTGTGCCTCATCCTTTACATATACATGCAAGTAATTTGGGAGTACCTGGAAATATTAAGTCTACGATCGAAACAATCGATGCTCTTGAAGGGCTTCCGGGACACCTGACTCATGTTCAGTTTCATACATATGGAAAAGAAGGACCTAAAAAATTCTCATCTGCAGCTAGAAAATTAGTGGAAAAATTAAAAACCTCTCCAAATATTACAATTGATGTTGGTCAAATTATTTTTGGCCAAACTGTTACTGCATCTGGGGACACTATGAAACAACACGGTAATAGTGATTTTGCAAATCCAAAAAAATGGGTTTTAGGTGACATAGAGTGTGAAGCTGGTTGTGGAGTGGTTCCTTTCAAGTACAAAGAAGAAAGTTTTGTAAATGCACTTCAATGGGTTATAGGGTTAGAAATATTTCTTTTAATGGATGATCCATGGAGAGTTGTTTTGACAACCGATCACCCCAACGGTGGGCCTTTTACTAGTTATCCTCATTTGATCAAATTACTCACAAACAAATCTTTTCGTGATGAGCAGTTAAACAAGTTGCATCCGGATGTTGTTGAGCATTCAGACTTGAGTGAAATAAAAAGAGAATTGTCATTATACGAAATTGCTATACTCACACGTTCAGCACCAGCAAAAATTTTGGGTTTAAGTCAACGAGGAAATCTTAAAAATGAGTCTTTTGCCGACATAGCTGTTTACTCAAAAAATTCTGATACAGAAGAAATGTTTAGAAAACCAAAACTAGTTTTTAAAAATGGAAGGTTAGTGTGTAATGACGGAAGAATTGTCAGCGTCCCTGTTGGAGGAGTACATGTTGTTAAAACTAGTTATGAATCAAACATAAAAAAATATATCGCTAAATTTTATGAGCAAAATATGGCTTCAAGTTTTAGCAATGCAGAAATTGGAAAAGCTGAACTACAAGTATGTTCTAATGACGGTAAAATTTTGACAACAAATGCAAATTAAATGTTGAAAAAAAATGAATTTAATTGAATTTAATGGAGTTAAAATTGTTGACACTTTTGCTGAGGCATTTCCAATGAAAGTGGTAAGAGTTATTATCACTGCTCAAAATTTAAATTGGGCATTAAATGCTGCATTCTCTATGACTGGCTTCGCTACTTCTGTTATAGCATGTGGCTGCGAGGCTGCGATTGAATCCGAGTTAAAATCCTCTGAGACTCCTGATGATCGACCAGGAATATCAGTGTTGGTTTTTTCTATGTCGGGTAAAGAATTAGCTAAGCAGATTGAAACAAGAGTTGGTCAATGTATATTAACTTGTCCAACTACATCGGTATTTAATGGTTTTGAATCTGGAGAGAATATAAATCTACTTAAAAACTTACGTTTTTTTGGAGACGGCTGGCAAATTTCAAAATTTATTGATAATAAGAGGTACTGGAGAATACCCACTATGGATGGAGAGTTTTTTGGGGAGGAAACACTTAAACTTTTAAAAGGCATAGGGGGGGGAAATTTACTTATTCTTGCTAAAGATACGGAGTCCGCATTAAAAATTGCTGAGGTTGGAGTCAAAGCAATCAAAAATGTCCGAAATGTAATAACACCATTTCCAGGAGGTGTTGTTCGGTCCGGCTCAAAAGTTGGTAGTAAATATAAAACTTTACCAGCTTCAACAAATACCAGTTTTTGCCCCTCATTAAGAAACTTAGTTGACAGTTCTCTGTTGTCATCAAATGTTGGATCAGTGTTGGAAATAGTTATTGATGGAGTTTCTGAGAGAGATATTTTTTTAGCAATGCAAACATCTATGAGTGCAATGCTTGATCTTGGCAGAAATTCTGGTTTGATCTGTATATCTGCAGGGAACTATGGTGGTAAATTAGGTCCTTATCATTTTCACTTAAAAAAAATCTTTCAGGAGATTCAAGTTGGAAAGTGATTTAGGATGGACTTTGATCCAAAAAAGCCAACCAGATACAAGGTTAGACCTAACTGGTGTAAACCCCAAAACAGTTAGTGATTTGTCAAGTTTAAAAGTTTCTAATATGAAAGTTTTTGATGGTAATGACAAAAGAAATTTGGGAGATTATTTTATTGTTGAACCTATTGACAAAAATTTTATTAAAAAAAATAGTAATAAATCTATTTTGGGACCTTATTTATATTTTCAGGGGAATTTAACTAAATATGATGCTGTTGGTTCAGGGATGTCAGAGGGCACTTTGTTTGTTAATGGGGATGTTGGAGACTATTTGGGTGTCTCTATGACCAACGGTTTTATATTGGTTACAGGTTCAGCCGGTATACATGCGGGGTGTGAAATGGCAGGTGGCAATCTTCATATAAGTAAAAATATTGGTGATTTTGGTGCTTCAGCACTACCTGGAAAAATGCAGGGAGTAACTGGTGGTACTTTCATTGTTGATGGAGATGTTGGCGATAACTTCGGAACTGCTATGCGAAGAGGATTGTCAATCATCTCTGGTAATTCTGGTAAAAATTTTGGTTCAAGAATGTTAGCAGGAACAATCGTACTTGCAGGGTCAACTGGAGATAATTGTGGTTTTGGAATGAAGAGAGGATCAATAATTTTTCTTAAAGTCAAACCAAATATACCAAGTACATTTCAACAAGCTGATTATAATTTTGATTCCTTTTGGAATTTTTTAACGAAGAGCCTGGAGAAGAATGGACAAATAAGTTCTAGTATTTCAAAAAAGAGAGTTTCTCGAGTAGTTGGAGATTTAGCTTTTGGTGGTAAAGGAGAGTGGTTAATTGTTAATTAAATCTACTAATGGTTTTTGTTTAAAGCATTCAATTTTTTGACTATGGCAATTCTTTAATTTAATTGAAGCTTGACCCAATCCAGGAATTATACAATTAGGATCAATTTCAATTAAAGGTTTAAGAACAAATGCCCTTCTGTGCATTTGTGGGTGAGGGATAATTAATTTAGGTGGACCTTTTAATTGTACTTTTAAACTTTTAAAAATTAGTAAGTCAAGATCTATACTTCTTGGAGCGTTTTTAAAACTTCTCTTTCTGCCACACTGGTTTTCTATTTCAAGTAGTATTTTCAATAGTTTTAAGGATGTTAAAGTACTTTTTATACATATAACTGCATTAATAAAATTGGGTTGATTTCGGTATCCAATAGGTTT
>NHHF01000101.1 GCA_002171155.1 Betaproteobacteria bacterium TMED156 | reverse complement strand
TCTTCCATCCACGACCGCAGATTTAATCCCACCCTGACTAGCCTCTTCCATAAACTGAGAATATGAAACTTCTCTGCCTCTTATTTGGGAGCCGTCAAACTGACGGAAAATTGAAAAGAGTATCAAAGCTATGACCATCCAAATAGCAATTTTAGAAATAGTGTTATTCAATTTTATTCTCCTTGTTACATCTCATTTACATATTCAAAAATAGTTTGATTAATTAAATGTCAATAGGTTTCCAATTAAATTTAAAACCTCAAATTTTTTGCTAGAACAAAAACTTCCGCCGATCCAGATCTTGAACTATCCGGTTTCCTCTTAAATACTGATGAAAAAACTTTCTTATATTTATCAATCAATTGACTGTGACCACTTCCATGAAAGGTTTTCACTAAAATACAACCCCTACTACTTAAATGTGTCTTACAAAAGTCTAACACCAATTCACCAAGTTCGTTAATTCTGACGGCATCAACTGCGTTTATACCAGATAGGGTTGGGGAAATATCAGACAAAATCAAATCTATTTTTTCACCGTTAAATATTTCGACAATTTTTTCAATTGTTTTCACTTCAGTAAAATCACCCTGAATAAACTTAACACCATCGATTGGTTGTATAGGTAACAAATCTAATGCCGCAATCACCTTTTTATGATGGATTTGAGATAAATTGATTTTTTTTGATACGACTTGACTCCAACTTCCTGGGGCAGCACCGAGATCAAGTACTGATATACCAGGTTTGATTAAGTTACTGTTTTTGTCGATTTCAATCAACTTGAAAGCAGCTCTGGATCGAAAACCTAACAACTTAGCTTTTTTTACATAGCTGTCAGAAAGATGTTTTTTTATCCAAAGGTTTTTTGAGTTATTAGCCAAATCAGATACTATATAGTTTTTGGATCTGCGTAAACAACCTGTAAAATTTCTACCTCTCTTACACCACTAGGTACAGTAAATTCGGCAACATCTCCCTCCATTTTTCCAATTAAAGCCCGAGCAATTGGGCTTGAAACTGATATTTTACTGTGTTTAATATCTGCTTCGTCATCGCCAACGATTTGATAAACAAAATTCTCTTCATTATCCAGGTCTATAAGTTTGATCCAGACGCCAAAAACCACTCTTCCATCTTTTTCCAGAGATGAGGGGTCAATAACAAGAGCAGTTGACAGCTTGGATTCTAATTCAAGAATTCTTCCCTCAATAAACCCTTGTTTTTCTTTAGCAGCGTCATATTCAGCGTTTTCAGACAAATCTCCCTGGGCACGTGCCTCAGAAATAGCCTGAATAACTTCAGGCCTGTCGATAGTTTTTAATCTATGTAACTCATCTTTGAGCATATTGTAACCAAGAGCAGTTAGTGGAGTATTGTTCATTTTTTCACTCAAAAAAAATTTGATAATCAGTAATAATTGTTTAAATAGATTGCTTAGATGTTTATTTGTACATTTTTATGAATATTCTTTAAATCGTAGACCTCCAAATGGGATTGAGCAATAGTTGTCATACCCTCAACTGCTGCCTTTGCTCCGTCAATTGTTGTATATGTGGTAACTTTTGATGCTAGTGCACTTGTCCTTATAGATAATGAGTCTAATACCGCGTTTTTTTTATCTTCAACAGTATTTATTATGAAAGATATTTCCCCATTTTTTATTGCATCAACAATGTGTGGTCTACCTTCAGCTACTTTGTTAATGACTTGAACAGCTATTCCATTTTTCGACAAAACAGATGCTGNTCCTTTGGTTGCCAAAATACTAAACCCAAGTTTAATAAGACCTAATGAAACGGAAATTACGGCTTTTTTGTCATGGTTTCGCACGCTTATAAAAGCTATATTCCCTTTTCCTGAAGTTGGGATGTTTATACCAGCAGCAATTTGAGATTTTATGAAAGCTTCGGCAAAATTTTTTCCAATACCCATTACTTCACCGGTTGATTTCATCTCCGGTCCTAGAATTGTATCTACTCCTGAAAATTTTGCGAATGGGAATACAGCCTCTTTAACACAAAAAAATGGTGAAACCCTNTCATTAATAAGATTTTGCTCTTTAAGTGATATTCCTATCATTACTTTAGCAGCAATCTTAGCAATAGGAACACCAATAGATTTTGATACAAAAGGAACAGTTCTTGAGGCTCTAGGATTGACTTCGAGTACATAGACTTTCTCTTTTTGAATAGCATACTGAATATTCATCAAACCTATCACCTCAAGCGATTTGGCCAAAATTTCAGTTTGTCTTCTTAACTCATCCACAACTTGTCTTTTTAGGGAAAATGGAGGCAAGCAACAAGCAGAATCACCAGAGTGAACACCAGCCTGTTCTATATGTTCCATGATTCCAGCAATAAAAACATTATTACCATCAAAAATACAATCTACGTCAACCTCTATGGCATCATTTAAAAATCTATCCAAAAGAACAGGAGAATCATTAGAAACCTTAACAGCCTCACGAAAGTATTTTTCAAGGTCACTTAAATCATGAACTATTTCCATCGCTCTTCCCCCCAAGACGTAACTTGGTCTGACTAAAATAGGGAACCCGATTTCGTTGGCCATTACAAGAGCTTCTTCCTCATTGTGAGCAATACGATTTTGTGGCTGCAACAGATCTAATTTGGTTAACAAATTTTGGAATCTTTCACGATCTTCAGCAAGATCAATAGAATTTGGTTTGGTTCCAAGTATATTTACGCCATAGGTTTCTAAGTCGTTTGCCAATTTAAGTGGTGTCTGTCCTCCAAATTGGACTATAACGCCATAAGGCTTTTCAATTTCAACGATTTCAATAACATCTTCAAGTGTTAATGGTTCAAAATAAAGTCTGTCTGATATATCAAAATCCGTAGAAACAGTTTCAGGGTTACAATTTACCATTATGGTTTCCATACCCTCTTGAGCTATTGCCATCGCAGCATGGACGCAACAATAATCGAATTCTATTCCTTGACCGATTCTATTTGGTCCTCCACCTAAGATCATTATTTTTTGTTTTTTGCTTGGTTCAGATTCACACTCCTCTTCATATGTTGAATAAAAATACGATGTAGATGAATTAAATTCTCCGGCACATGTATCAATTCTTTTGTAAACGGGCCTTATTTTGAAATTTTGCCTGATTTTCCTTATTTGCATTTCACTCACATCTAGCAAATTAGCAAGTCTTCTGTCAGAAAAGCCTTTTCTTTTTAATTCATATAAAAGCTCTTTGTTTAAATCGGTCACAACTAAACGTTCCAAACTTAACTCGATGTCAACTATCTCCTTTATCTGCTCTAAAAACCAAGGATCGATTTTGGTAATTGACGAAACCTCCTTAATCGAAAATCTTTGTGAAAAAGCGTCCCCAATTACCCAAATTCGGTTAGGTCCTGGTTCTGCTAATTCCAGATCAATTTGTTCGCGCTCAGTTATCATTTGATTCATCCCATCTACACCAACCTCCAAACCTCGCAAGGCTTTTTGAAAAGATTCTTGAAAAGTTCTACCCATTGCCATAACCTCTCCCACTGATTTCATCTGAGTTGTTAATCTTTTGTCTGCTTGTGGGAACTTTTCAAATGCAAATCTTGGTATTTTTGTAACTACATAATCTATAGATGGTTCGAATGACGCTGGAGTAATTCCTCCAGTAATCTCATTTTTTAATTCGTTCAGCAGGTATCCAACTGATAACTTTGCCGCTACTTTGGCAATAGGAAAACCAGTTGCTTTTGAAGCTAAAGCCGAAGATCTTGATACTCTGGGGTTCATCTCTACAACTATGATTCGTCCATTTTTTGGATTTACTGCAAATTGGACATTTGACCCTCCTGTATCAACTCCTATCTCTCGGAGTATCGATATAGACTGATTTCTAAGTAGTTGAATCTCCTTATCAGTCAGAGTTTGGGCAGGTGCAACTGTGATTGAATCACCAGTATGAACTCCCATAGGATCTATGTTTTCAATCGAGCAAATAATAATACAGTTGTCAGCTTGATCTCTGACAACCTCCATCTCAAACTCTTTCCAGCCTATAAGTGACTCCTCAATTAAAAGCTCATTGACTGGAGAAGCTTCTAGCCCTTTTTTACAAATCAATTCAAATTCCTCAGCGTTGTATGCAATTCCTCCTCCAGTTCCACCTAAAGTAAAACTTGGTCTTATTATTACGGGAAATCCAGAACCATCTTTGAAGTTTGAAATTTTTTTTTGTATTTCTACTGCTTCGTCTATAGTTGTAGCAATACCTGATTTTGCAGTTTCTAATCCTATACTATTCATTGCTTCTTTAAATTTTTTTCTGTCCTCAGCTTTTTCAATTGCCTCTATATTTGCACCTATCAATTCAACAGAAAATTTTTCTAAAACACCGGATTGCTTTAAACTCAGAGCTGCGTTCAAAGCAGTCTGACCTCCCATAGTCGGTAACAATGCATCGGGACGTTCAATGTCAATAATTCTTTCTAAGCTATTACTATTAATTGGCTCAATATATATTGAGTCAGCCATATCAGGATCCGTCATAATAGTGGCTGGATTGCTGTTTACCAAAATTACAGTGAAACCGTCATCTTTTAAAGCTCTACAAGCCTGAACGCCTGAGTAATCAAATTCACAAGCTTGACCAATAACGATAGGGCCAGCACCAATTATCAAAATTTTATCTAAATCTAGTCTTTTTGGCATATTTAATCTTTTTTAACTGAACCATTTAGTGCATTAGACTTTATAGATTCAACAAATTTATCAAAAATACTTAATAAATCATGAGGTCCTGGACTCGCCTCAGGATGGCCTTGAAATCCAAATGCTGGAGCAGTTTTGTGCGCTAGACCTTGAATAGTGTCATCAAAAAGTGATTTGTGGGTAACTATTATATTTTCATTAATTGATTTTTCATCGACAACAAACCCATGGTTTTGGGAAGTAATGAACACCTGTTTCGTAGATAAATCCTGAACAGGATGATTTGCTCCGTGGTGACCAATTTTCATTTTTTTTGTATTTGCTCCACATGCAAGAGCCAGTATTTGATGTCCGAGACAAATACCAAATATCGGGAAATGGTCTCTTATTGCTTTCTCAACAGTTTTTATCAAATGAGTACATGGTTCTGGATCTCCAGGACCATTAGACAAGAAGATTCCATTTGCTCCAAGTGAAAGAATTTCCTCATAGCTAGTCTCATAAGGAACGACCGTTACACTGCATCCCAAGTCAACAAAGTGTCTGAGTATATTTAACTTTACACCTAAATCATATACAAATATCTTAATCTTTACAGAAGGGTTATGACATTTATGCTTCCATGTTCCTTTGCTCCAGAAATATTTATTGGTGGTTGTTGATTTTTTTGCGAGATTCTGGCCTGAAAGTGATTTGCAATTCTTTGACAAAAATTGTGCCTTTTCCAAGGCTTCTTTTTTTGAATTCTTTGATTTTGTTTTGTAGGAGACAATAGCCCCATTTAAAGCACCGTTTTTACTTAAATGCCGTGTGAGTTTTCTTGTATCAACTCCAGATATAGCAACAACTTGATTTTTTTTCAAATAACTTGTCAATGATTCTTCAGCTCTAAAATTTGAGTAAGTCCTCGATAGATCACGAATTACTAGTCCTGCCGCGAGAATTTTTTTAGACTCAATATCCTCACTATTGCAACCAACATTTCCTATGTGAGGATACGTTAATGTAATAACCTGACCCATGTAGCTGGGATCAGAAATAATTTCCTGGTAACCAGTCATGGAGGTGTTAAAAACTAATTCTCCAACTGAGGAACCCATATGGCCTATAGAGCAACCATAAAAAACAGTATTGTCAGATAAAACTAGAATTGCACTATCAACAAACTCTGAAAACTCTTGATTGGTATGTGTTATCAACTGTTGAAGTTGCAATTGTCTCTCCATGAAATTTATATTTACATTAAACCAGTTTTTTAGAACTTAAATTAGCTAAATTAAACTATAGCGATTATAAATATTGAAATATTTATAATAAAAGCCGTGGACCAAAAAAGAGTTCTTAATAAGGAAAAGTTTAATACATATGCAGCTATGTATAACAACCGTAATAAAATATAAGCTAAAGATAAAATTTGAACCTGAAACAAATTGGATATTCCCTCAATCTCGGTGAGTAAGATTGCAATAGAGAACCATATAAATGCTTCCCACGAATTTTTTTGAGCATTGTATGCTCTTAGTCTGAATCCATCCTGTTTTCCCAACCAAGCTCTAGGATTTTTATTGTCATAATCTGACTTTGATTTGGAAATACCTGCGCAAAAAATTGGTAATAGCCCAACAAATAATAAGCACCATAAAGTTATATTCATTTGTTTTGCATAATGCCTTTAAACATCAATCTGACTTTCTCTCTCTTACTGCTTGAGCAATAGTCCCCAAGTCTGTAAATTCAATTTCGGCTCCAAATGGAACTCCCTTTGCGAGCCTCGAAATTTTACATGGAGGAACTAACCCTCTACCTTTCATTATGGATTCAATAGCGTGAGCAGTTGCTTCTCCCTCAGGAGTAAAGTTTGTTGCCAAGATGACTTCCTTAATATCTTTTTGTGAGACTCGCTCTATAATTGAGCTAAAGTTTAATTCTTTTGGACCAACACCATCAAGTGGAGAAATCTTACCCATCAGAACATAATACATTCCTCTGAAAACATTTGTTTGTTCCAAAATCATTTGGTCGGCAGGAGTTTCAACTATACATAATTTAGTCGAATCCCTGTCTAAATCAGAGCATAGTGAACAAATATCATTCTCTGAAAAAGAATTACACATTTTGCAATTTATAATCTTTTCAAGTGCAACCGCGAGGGCTGATGATAATTTTTTGCCGGCTTTTCTATCATGATAAAGGAGGAATATAGCCATTCTTTGAGCTGTTTTCGGTCCTATACCAGGCAAAGATTCAAAAGCATTTGCCAATTCATCTAAAGAAAAGTTTTTGGGAGTCACAATGAGCTGTGAAATACTAGAATGGTTTCAATCCTGGAGGTAAAGGTAAACCAGAAGTTACACTTGACATTTTTTCACTTGACATTTTTTCAGATTTTGAAATTGCATCATTAATCGCAAGCAATAATAGATCCTGTAATGTTTCAATATCATCAGGATCATTAGAAATGAGAGAGGAATCTATTTCAACAGATTTAAAATTGTTTCTACAATTGGTAGTTATTTTTACTTTTCCAGATGCTGACTCCCCCTGGACCTCAATAATTGCCAGATGCTCTTGGACTTTTTTCATTTCATCCTGCATTTTTTGTGCTTGTCTCATCATTCCTGCTATTTGACTTTTCATTTTTTAATTACCCCTTTTGGTTTCTGGATTTATACTTGTTATTGAATCATCATCAATTTCTGCCCCAAAATGTTCCATAACTCCTTTTACAAGTTGGGATTCTCCAAGTTTTTTTTTGAGATAATTTTTTTCAATAACTATTTTCTCTTTATTTATTTCAAAAACATTTTTTTTTTCGGACTCACCAACTTTAACGTTAATCACTAAATTATCTTTTTTAAACTCATTTTTTAAAAAATTTTCAACTTTGCTAAGCAAAGAAGACTCGGTCAAGACAGCCGTTGGTAAAACAAAATGTAACGTTGTATTCTTGTCATTTCTGACTTCAATTAATTTAGATTGGTGAAAAAATTGCCGCAAAAGCCCACTCACATTAAATTTCTCAACTAACTCAATCCAATTTTCAATGTTAATTTTTTTATCCAACTTTTTTGGATTATTTTGTAATATATTTGTGGGGGATTTTTTTTTATCCACTACAGGAGTTTTCTTTAATCTAGAGTTATCTGAAAAATTTTGCTTAATATATTCTTTATTTGCTTTAAAACTTTTGGGGATAAAAGTAAAAAGCCTAATTAGTGTCATTTCAAGGCCTATAAATTCGTCAGGTGAGAGGGGCAAATCTCTTTTACCGATTAAAGTTACTTGATAATAAAGCTGCAATGTCTCAAGGTTTGTGCTTTTACACAAATAATCAACAGAAGGATCTGACTCTATATTACCAATATCACTAAGTGCAAGCAAAACTGTTGATTTATGGAAAACTTTAGCTAATTCCTCTAAAATAGATTTGGCTGATGTTCCGCAATTAATTAATTCACAACCTTGATGTAATGAATCCTTGATGTTACTGTCAGCGATTAATCTTACCAAGTTATTAATTCCATCCTGGTGTGCAAGGCCTAACATTTCACCTACTGATTTATCTTCAATTTTCCCCTGTCCACATGCAATAGCTTGATCAACTATTGATAAAGCATCTCGCATACTTCCCTCAGCAACTTCAGATATCTTTATTAATGCTTTTCTCTCAAATGTTATTTTTTCAACATCAAGTACATGTATCAAATAATCAAATATTTGTTTACTGGGTATATTTCTTAAAACAAACTGCAAACAACGAGAAATAACTGTTGTTGGTAGCTTCTGAGGATCAGTCGTTGCAAGAATGAATACTACATGGTCTGGGGGTTCTTCTAGAGTTTTTAACATAGCATTAAAAGCATGATTGCTAAGCATGTGAACTTCATCAATAACAATTACTTTTTTTAGACCAACAGTTGGGGAAAATTGAGTTTGTTCCAAAATATGTTGAATTTCCTCAACACCTCTATTTGATGCTGCATCGATCTCCATAACATCAACAAATTTACCGTGGTCAATCTCTTTACAAGTTGAACAATTGGTGCAGGGTTCATCATTCTGTGGCCTGATGCAATTAATTGCTTTTGCAACAATGCGAGCCATTGTAGTTTTACCCACACCCCTATTACCTGTAAACAGGTAAGCGTGATGCAGTGAGTTGGAAATCAAAGAGTGTTTCAAAGCCCTGACAGTTACTTCTTGACCAATTACTTCAGAGAATTTTTTTGGCCTCCATTTTCTTGCAAAAACTTGACTGTTTCTCGAAGTTTCATCTATTAAATCCATACCTAAAACCTTAATTAATTGACTTTTCAAAGATCGAAACACTCTCAGTTAATTTAATCTTTGACGAGCCTTTACCCGTCACTAGTATTTTCCGCTATGGCTGCTTCGTTCCCGACCTGACCAGATTCACGAATTTACTATGCGGGGAGACTCGTCATCTCAAGTGTACCAAGTGATCATGATTAAGATAAGAAATTTGTGCATCACCAGAAATTAAAAAGCACTTAACCTGCATATCTGGATAATGAAACTTCATAGCCAATTCGTACTTTACTAGTTGAGAAATATAAACTTCATCTTTGTAATTGAAAATTCTCCACTTGAAATCAATTACATGAATGACTTTCTTGCCAAAGTTAAAATCCACTCTATCAGGCCTTATGAGTAAACCAAATGGATCTATCCACTCTCTCTCTATTGATATAAAGCTTGATTGAAAATTGAGAATTGACATACATTCTTCGTTATTTTTAATATTCTTCAGTGAGTCTAAAATTAATTTTTCACCTTCGATACTTAGCGGATAGTTGCTTAAAAGTCTTTTAGCTTTATTATTGTCAATTTCTGACAATTCCATACTAAATTCCATCAGAGTATGAAAAGCGATACCAATGGTATTTTTTAAATTATTATCTAATTCCAGTATCACGATATCTTCACTGAATTTTTAACTCATTTGAAAAATTAGAAACAAAGTCAAACCAATTTTCATTTTTCTGCTCATGTCTTGCCGCACTCAAAATGAGAATTTCTTTACATCTAGTTATAGCAACATAAAGTAGATTAAGTTTTTCCTGCTCAATTAAAGCTTTCTCGTAATTCAAAAGCCTGATTAATTTAGGATCCTTTAAGTCATCAGTTCTATAAGTAAATAATTCAGAGATATTTTCAGAATTATTATCCAATGCGTAAATCCACCTTATCGAATTTTTATCATAATTTTCCGGTTCATTCATTCCCGCTAGAACCACAATTCGAGATTCAAGACCTTTCATACTGTGTAGAGTTTGTATTGATACAGCCTCAAACTCATCCTCAAAACTAACATTCAACCCTTCAAAGTCCTTATGTCTAGTTGCAAGTTCAATTTTCTGAAGAAACTTTGATAAGCTGGGAAATTTTCCAAAATCTGTATCCAATGAAAATTCAATAAATTTCTCAATGTTTGAAATTACCTTGTTAATTTTCTGCTGAGACAGTGTTTTAGTTAATTTTTCTACCAGTTCAGTGGAATAGAGAACGTATTGAAGAAAATCATGAACCGGTAAAAATTCAAGTTTATTTTTAAATTCGAGAAGTTTTTCATTAAGAATTATCAGATTTTTGGGAACAAAACAATTTTCATGCTCTACAAGAGCTTTCAAGATGTTTGATAAAGATAGTTCGCGCAAAGATTCCTCATGAAATTCTTTAAGCCAAATTAAATCTTCATCATCAACTTCAAACATATAGGACTTTGCTACAACTATGAAGTCAAAATCAGAAGTATCCTCGACTAATAACTTTAATAATGAAATAAGTTCAACTACTTCTTGTTGATGTAAGAGACTTCTGTTCAAGTCACTGTTATTTGGTATTTGAAGCTCAGTCAATGAATCACTAATGTCTTTTGAGTGAATTCTATTTCTAACTAGAATTCTTACATCACTCCATGTAAATTGTTTTACAGTTGTTTTTATTTTCAATAGGGCTTTGCCAATTTGCAAACCTTCCTTCCTCCATCTATTCGACTCAAAATCCCCCAAAGGATCTACTAACCAATCCCTGTCTGAGCGTTCATTAGTTGGATTAACTTCATCGGATAATTTTGGTAACTTAAATACATTCCCGTCAATTTTGTTTAATCCTTTGTGCATTCTATAGTCAAAGAAATTCTTACCTGAATTGATAAAAATTGAATTCATAAATTTTACTATTTCTAAAGAACAACGCCGAGTATAGTCAGTTTGTAACTTTTCTGAACGAAAATTTTTAACCAACCATTCTTGTGCCCTTGAAAAAATTTGTGGGTCGGCACCTCTAAACCTATAAATCGATTGTTTCGGGTCACCAACAATAAATAATTTAGGCGCCGCATAATCCACACCTAATTCACTTGTCACGTATGAACTAAGCCAATGTTTTAGAATTTTCCATTGACTCACACTTGTATCTTGAAATTCATCAATCAATATTTGTTCATATTTGTAATCAAGTCGGCTTTGGATATGTGCACCTAGGTCACTACTTATTACTTTCCAAGTTAAAAACTCAAGACTTGAATAATCAGATTCCTGTTTGTCCAAAATATACTCGTCTAAACACAAAAAAAATTTTTTTGATAAGTCTATCAGTGATTCATCCCTGGCATGATGCATTATTAAATCGCATTCTCTTAAGAGTTCAATCAACGATTTGGCTAGGTTAATAGTTCTTTTTTTTACTTCATTAGCATCCTCACCCCATATTTCCTCATCTAATTTTGTTATAAAATTAACTGGTAACGATGACTTATCTTTTTTCAAAAAAGATTTACTAAAGGACAATAAGTTATCTGGTGTGAGGTTATTCAAATATTCACTTAAAGTTTCTCTTTTTTTTAACTTTTTAAAAAAATTAAACAAGTATCTAGTATTTTCTAGATTTTTTTTA
>NHHF01000100.1 GCA_002171155.1 Betaproteobacteria bacterium TMED156 | reverse complement strand
TAATTTTTTTTTTTTAGCTACTTCAAATTTTACTCAATCTGGTACCTATCTTTGTACATTTCAACTTGACCACTATTTGGCTTTCTTCTAAAGTGGGTTTTAGTGCAAATAAGTGGATAATTGTGGAAAAAAGTCTTTATTGTCAATTATTTTTGCCAGAAAGCTTACTTTTTAGATAGCTAATTTAAATTTAACTTGAAGTTTTATAAGAAATAAGATTGTGAAAAACCAAAATGTTTTATGGTGTAGCTTCTTTAAGTCTTGATTCAAAAGGGCGAATGACTATTCCTGTTCGTTACAGGGAGTATTTGTCTGAAAAAGATGAAAAAAATAACATACTAGCATTGGTTGAAAGTGCTGATGGTTGTTTATTTCTAATGAAGCACTCAATGTGGTTAATTAAAGTTGAGGAACTACTTAAGAATGGTACTCAGGAGGAAAGAAGATTTTGGATTGGTCTTAGTGATACTCCAGAGTTAGACAAGTCCGGCAGAGTTTTAATAAACTCAGTCCTTAGGGAGGGAGCTGCAATTAACAAAGATGTGGTTTTATTGGGAGTCGGTAACCACCTTGAAATATGGGATGAAAAAAGACTTGAAAAACATAAGTCTGATGTTAGAAAAATCAAATCAAATCTTAAGGAAAAAGCTTTGTGAAAATACATTACCCTGTTTTACTGAATGACTCCATAGACGGGCTAAATATTGATCCAGATGGTATTTATGTTGATGCTACTTTTGGGAGAGGAGGACATTCAAAAGAAATCCTCAATAGGTTAGGCCCAACTGGAAATTTAGTTGCAATTGATCGAGACCCCGATGCAGTCAAATATGCATCATTTATAAATGATTCGAGACTTCAAATTTGTCATGACAAATTTTCTAACTTGTCGTCAATCCTAAAAAAAAAGCAAATTACTAAAATTAATGGTTTACTTTTAGACCTTGGAGTATCCTCTCCACAACTTGCCGATGAAAACAGAGGATTCTCGTTTTTGAAAGATGGTCCTCTTGATATGAGAATGGACACAACTACTGGGAAAACTTTATCAACTTGGCTTGAAAAAGCAGATGTAATGGAGATTCAAAATGTTTTAAGTGACTTTGGTGAAGAGCGTTTTTCAAAGTCTATAGCCATTGCAGTTTGTAAGAAAAGAGATAAAGAATTACTAATAAAAAAAGAAGGAATAAAAACAACCACAGAACTTGCCGATGTTATTAACAAAATATATATATCTAAGGGAAAAAGAAAACAACTTTTAAAACATCCAGCAACAAAAAGTTTTCAAGCTTTTCGAATTTTCATAAATGACGAGATAGACGAACTTATATTGTTGATGAAAAAAATACCAAAGTTAATGAAAAAAAATGGACGGATTTCAGTGATTAGTTTTCACTCTATCGAAGATAGAATAGTAAAAAAATTTATGAAGCCCCCTCAAAAAGGGGTTTCTAGATTAGACCAGATGACTCCAAAACAATATGCTTTTTTTTCAAGTATTAATATCAGAGATAATAATTCTTCACCGAGAATTCAGCAAATCAAAAAGGTTTTTCCATCTGAGGATGAAATAAGAATTAACAAGCGTTCTCGAAGTGCAATTTTAAGAGTTGGTGAATTAATTTGTGAAAATGAAAATTGTAAAATTAGAAATGAAAAACAAACAATATGAGATTAGTTTTTACAATCTTCTTATTTGTAATTTCCTCACTAGCTCTGATTGATGCGAGATACAACGGACGTGTTCTTCATACTAAAAAAGAAGAAATTCAAAAAAAACATCAAAGGGTCAAAGAAGAAATAGATATTTATCAAATAACACTTACTGAATTAAGTGAAACAACAAAAATTAAATCTATAGCAAAAAGTGATTTGCAAATGAGGGAAATAAAAAATTCAGATACTGTTTACAAACCAGAAACTATACAAAGCTATGAAAAAAAATAATTATTTTTCAAGAAAAAATTCTGGTAAAAGAAGAGAAATAAAACACTTTTACGGAACTGAGGCGCAAATATGGCAGTCAACAATTTGGCGATCAAGAGTAATAATTGTTATTTTACTTCTTGGATTCTTGTCGGTTTTTTTTAGAGCTTTTCAACTTCAACATCTTGATGTAGACACTTGGAAAAAAAGAGCACTTACACGTTATACTGAAACACAAGCAATACCAGCAGCTCGAGGAAAAATTCTAGACAGAAATGGTGCGGTGCTGGCGATGAGCATTTTAAAATACAAACTTGGTATCGTCCCCGCACAATTTAATCCTACACAAAATCAAATTGAAAGTTTTTCAAATTTGATAGATAAACAACCGGATGAAATTTGGAATATTATCAAAAAGCGCGATGGGTTTTTTTACTTGTCTTACGGTGTAAACCCTACAACTAAAAATAAAATTCAAGCAATTGGCATTACTGGTGTTGAATTTGAACAGGCCTATAAAAGAAACTATCCTTATAAGAATGCTTTTTCAACTTTGCTAGGGCTTACTAGCGACAAGGGAAAAGGACAAGAAGGAGTTGAAATAGCATTCGATGATCAACTGACAGGTGTTCCAGGGTCAAGATTCATTCAAAAGGAAAGGGGGAATACTGCTTTTAATGAAAAAATTTTAAAAAAACCATCACCTGGAAATGATGTACAGCTATCAGTTGACGCTACAATTCAATCAATCGCATATGCAAGTGCATTGAGTGCCAAAAAAAAACATAAAGCAAAATCAGTTTCTGTAGTTGTTGTTGATTCACAATCAGGTGACATATTAGCTATGGTTACAGTACCAGCATATAATCCAGAAAAAAGAAAAAATTTATCGCTTGATGAGGTCAGAAATAGATCTATAACTGATAGTTTTGAGCCCGGATCAACTTTCAAACCATTTGCTATTGCCGCAGCCTTAGATAAGGGACTAGTAGAGCCACTCACAACAATTGATACTTCACCAGGTTACATAATGTTAAACGGAGAAACTCTTAGAGATTTTAAGCCTTTTGGCATTTTGAGTGTGTCTGATGTGCTTGCCAAATCAAGTAATGTTGGAACAGTAAGAGTTGCTATGAAACTAAGACCAAGTCACATGCATGAGTACTATGAAACATTAGGATTTGGTAAACACCCAAACTTACCGTTGGGAGGAGTAACTAAAGGTACATTATTGCCATGGCAAAATTGGGATAATGTTACTAGAGCGACTATTTCATATGGACACGGAGTAGCAGTGTCTTTGGTTCAACTTGCACAGGCATATACAGTTTTTGCAAGATCTGGAGACTTAATGCCCATTGGAATTCAAAAAACTAATTTTCCACGAAGAAGTGTGAAAGTTTTCTCGGATGAGTCGGTTCAATCGGTAAGATTTATGTTAGAAAGAGCATCTAGTTCTGTTGGAACTGGTGTGAAAGCACAAGTTGAAGGATTCAGAATAGCTGGAAAAACAGGAACAGCTCAAAAAGCAGAAAATGGTGGATATTCAAAAAATAGATACATTGCTTCTTTTGTTGGAATTGCTCCCATAGATAACCCGAGGTTTGTAATTGCGGTCATGGTTGATGAACCTAAAGGAATTAGAACCGGAGGACAAGTAGCAGCACCTATATTTTCGAAAATAGCAGGCGAGGCATTGAGAAGGTTACAAATGTCTCCAGACAAGACTCGACAAGTTTTTCCTAAAACCGCTTTATTGAAAAAGCAACCACATTGAGTACAGTAAACACATTGAAAAGCGAGAGTATAAAAAAATCCTTTTCATGGTTTCCACCCATGCATGAAAAAGCCACCGCTTTGGGAAAGAAATTAAGAAAGAATCATGGATGCGCACATATAACCGACCATACTAGCTTTTTAGATCAGGGTGATATTTTTATATTATGTGCAGGAGCAAAATACAATACCAGTGATTTGCTGCATTTAGCAAATCAAAAAAAACCTTCTGTTTTAATTGTAGATAGCTCTGAGAAAAAAAATGTTAAAACCTGGATAAAAGACAACACAAAAAATTCTAAAAAATTAGAAAATAAAACATACTTTCTTGGATCTCTCAAAAGATTATCGGGGTTCATTGCCTCTTCATTCTATGAATTTCCATCAGAAAAAATAATAATTTCGGCGATCACTGGGACAAACGGCAAAACAACAGTTGCTAATGCTGCCGCAATTGCTTTTGCGAATTGTAAGGAAATTTGTGCGTCTTTGGGAACTTTGGGTCTTATTACTTATAAAAAAAATATAGAAACAATCGAAGAAATCAAAATAAACGATTTTGACTTGACTACACCAAGTGCAGTTTTATTACATAGAAATTTAAATGAATTAATAAAACTTGGAGTTGAGAGACTATTTATTGAGGCTTCATCAATCGGTTTAATTCAGGGTAGATTATTAGGGTGCAAAATTAGACATACAGCTATGACTAATTTAGGTCATGATCATTTGGATTATCATGGGTCATTTGAAAATTTAGAATTTTCAAAGAGCTTATTATTTACTGCCCCAGACATTGAATCTGCAGTGTTCACAGAAAGCAATCGATTTAGTAAAGCTGTTTCAGAAAGAATTATTAGAAAATTAAATAACAAAGTAAAGTATTTTTACGTTTCTGCAAAAAATAATAGAATTAGCTCAGAAATAAATCTAAAGATAAATTCTATATCAGATGACGTCACTAATGTTACTTACCAAGATTCCTCTTCAGAAAATAACGAGCTTTCTTTAACTACTATAGGAAAATACAACATTGAAAATGCTGCAGTTGTTGCTGGTTTAATGCATGCCGCAGGCAAAAAAAAAGAGGAAATAATTTCCGGTTTGAAAAAATTCAAAACTCCACTTGGAAGGATGGATTTTTTAAAAGAAGAAGGTTGTCCGTTGGTTTGCATAGACTATGCTCACACCCCAGAAGCATTGGAAAGGATATTAACCACCCTTAGAGACTTATCAAAAAAAAGAAATGGAAAACTATATTGCATTTTTGGATGTGGTGGTGACAGAGATAAATCTAAAAGAAAAAAAATGGGAAAAGTAGCTACCAAATATTGTACTAAAGGAATCATCACTTCAGACAATCCGAGGACAGAACCACTCGGAGAAATAATAGCAGATATTTACTCAGGAATTGATAAAAAAATAAAACACAATTGGAGAAAAATAACTAATAGAGGTGAAGCAATTAACCACATAGTATCTAAAGCTAAAAAAAATGATGTTGTGCTCGTAGCTGGAAAGGGTCATGAGAACTATCAGATATTTGATTCAAGAAAAATTTATTATAGCGATTATGAAGAGACTAGGTCTGCATTCAATGTTAGAAAACTTAATTTGGAAAAATAAAGTGATAAAAAATCATTCATCCACTATAGCGAATTTTGAGATGTCTCTTTTTTCAATAAAAGAAAAAATTAATAATTCAAACTTTTTGATAAAAATTCCTAATAAAAAAATTCTTGTAAAGGGTTGTTGCATCGACACTAGAAGTATTAAAAAAGATCTAATTTTTATGGCAATTAAAGGAAAAAATTTTGATGGACATAATTTTATAGAAACAGCAAAAGAAAAAAATGCAATTGGGGCAATTGTGGAAAAAGGTCAGATTAAAGACTGGATGACCTCTCTAATTGATGACAAATTTTTTCTACTAGCAGTAAATAATGTTATTGATGCATTTAGTGAATTAGCTGCCAAAAAAAGAACTACATGGAATGGGAAGTTATTATCAGTAACCGGATCGAATGGAAAAACTACTGCTAAAGAAATCGTCTCAAATATTTTAAAGAAAGAAGTTGGGTCCACCGCCCAATTTTCTACAACTGGAAATCAAAATAATCACATAGGGGTTCCACTTAATCTTTTGCGATTGAGAGATGAACATAAATTCGCAGTTTTAGAAATGGGGATGAATCAAATTGGAGAAATTTCAAAACTTTCTTCAATCGTCAAACCAAATTGTGCTTTAATAACAAACGCTCAGCGTGAACATCAAGAGTTTCTTGGTTCAGTGAGAAAAACTGCAATTGAGAATGGTTCAGTAATTTCCAAACTGAATGCTAAAGATATAGTTATTTTTCCAAAGGACATAGATAACGAAGACATTTGGTGGGGTTTTGCTGAAAGGAATGACTGTAGTGTGATTAGATTTAGCTTAGAAAGCGATAAGTCTATTTGTGAAAATAAAATCATATTCAAGGACGTAATTTGTAAAATTAAATGTAAAAACCCGTTGACAGTTGAGTTTTACGTTAATAAAGATAAGATGTTCTCTACAAAACTCAATGGTTTTGGGGAACACTTTGCAAGAACAACAACGGCAGCAGTTGCGGCATCATTAGCATTAAATATTTCCAATCGATCAATTGAAAAAGGATTAAAGTCTTTCACTCCAATTGAAGGAAGAGGTCTTTTCCATCACTTGGAAGATGGCTCCATTATTGTTGACGATAGTTATAACGCCAATCCAGATTCAGTAAGAGCAGCTATTAATGCAATGCTTGATTTAAATGGTCGCAAGGCTATGGTACTTGGTGATATGGGAGAGCTGGGTAGAGATTCGCAACTATTGCATAAAGAAATTTTAGGTTTTGCAGCACTTCACCTTGATGAAGTTTTTACTATAGGAGAATACTTTTCTAATGCATCCAAAGATTTAAAATTTGGTAAGCCGCACTCCACAGCAAAAAGCTTGGAACGAGATGTTCGCAGTTGGCTACAACCAAGAAAAACTGCTTCGGGTACCTCAGTCCTTTGGGTTAAAGGTTCAAGAACTTCAAACTTAGACATAATCGTTAATAATCTAATTAATAGGAATTTTTGATGTTACTTGCATTTTTTGATTTATTAGGGGAACTAGGCAGTTACTTTTCTGTTTTTGAATATATAACTCTCAGAGCAGTAATGGCAACTCTCACATCACTTGCAATTGGGTTATTTTTTGGTCCACAAGTAATAAATTTTTTAAGCAGTATGAATGTTGAGCAGTCGGTAAGAGACGATGGACCTCAAACCCATCTAGTAAAGCAAGGAACACCTACAATGGGCGGTGCATTGATTTTAATTTCTTTAGCGTTTACAACTATCCTTTGGGCTGATTTATCTAATAGATTTGTATGGGCGGCTTTATTGGTAACTTTGGGAATGGGCTGCATTGGCTGGATTGACGATTACATAAAGGTTTCCAAAAAAAATCCACAAGGATTATCAGCAAAATGGAAATATTTTTGGCAATCTTTTATTGGTTTGATAGCTTCAATCTATTTAGTGTTTTCAATTTCTGCATCGAGTAACTCGGAAGCTTTACTTTTGTTTACTAATTGGATTGAGAGTGGTTTAAAAATGCCTCTACCTTCGCAATCAGAATTAATCTTACCTTTTCTAAAAGACTTTTCACTGCCTTTAGGGGTAATAGGTTTTATTGTACTGTCTTACTTTGTATTGGTGGGTTCAAGCAATGCAGTCAACTTAACAGATGGACTTGATGGCCTTGCTATTATGCCAACTGTTTTAGTGGCTGCCGGATTAGGAGTTTTTGCATATGTCGCAGGTCACTCTGTTTTTTCAAAATATTTGTTGCTTCCTTATATTCCGGGTGCAGGAGAATTAACTGTTTTTTGTGCTGCAATTGTTGGTTCAGGATTGGCCTTCCTATGGTTTAACGCTTATCCAGCCCAGGTTTTTATGGGAGATGTTGGTGCCTTGGCGCTTGGTGGTGCTTTAGGTGTTGTGGCTATAGTTTCTCGACAAGAAATAGTTTTATTTATCATGGGTGGGGTATTTGTAATTGAGACGCTGTCTGTAATGCTTCAAGTAGGGTATTTCAAATATACAAAAAAAAGATTTGGTATTGGAAAAAGAATTTTGAAGATGGCACCCCTTCACCACCACTTTGAGGAGAGTGGATGGAAGGAAACACAAGTAGTAGTTCGGTTTTGGATAATAACAATGATGTTAGTTTTAGTCGGACTAGCAACATTAAAAATACGTTGAAGATAAATGAATGAATTAGTAAAAACAAAAAAAAATAAACAATTGCAGTCTGTTTTTTTCACGAAAATATTGATTATTGGTGGAGGTATTTCCGGCAGAGCATGCGCTAAATGGTTAAATAACAAGGGTAAGGAAGTCATTATTGTAGATTCAAGAAATTTAGATGACAAAGTTATTAAAGGTACGAATATAGTTATTAAAACTGGAATTAAATACCCATTGGATACCTCATGGTTTAACAAAATTGATACTCTGATTATTTCTCCTGGTTTAAGTCCTCACTCTTCAAAAAAAAGTGGTGTTGCAGAAATGCTGGATTTAGCAAGAAGAGAAGAAATACCTGTTTTGACAGAATTAGATTTATTTGAAATGGCAGTAAATACGAAATCTCAAAGTTCGAACGTAAAGGAAAAGTCAAATAATAATTACAAAGCTCCAGTTATTGCAGTAACAGGTACAAATGGCAAAACATCTGTTGTGAAATTAGTTGTTAAGTTATTAAATTCGGTAGGTATTGATGCTCAGCCTGCAGGTAATATTAGACCATCTTTACTAGAAGCGATTTTACTAAGAGAATCAATAAAAAGAATGCCAGATGTTTGGGTCTTAGAATTGTCAAGTTTTCAGTTGGCATTAACGAAAAGATTTTCACCTACATTTTCTACAATATTAAATATAAGTTCAGATCATTCTGATTGGCATGAGAATGGAGAGGAATATCTACATTCAAAATTAAAGGTTTTTGGAGTGCCTAAACCAACTGCAAAAGCATTTATATGCAGAGATGAAGAGAAACTGTCTAGAGTAATCTATAAACATTTGAGAAACAGCAATTCCGAAAATATAAATAAACACAAATCCTTCATTACTTTCGGTATTGGATTACCAGGTGAGAAAGGTGATTTTGGAATAAATCAGTCTGGAAGGTTTTGTTATCGTAACTTTTTAAAAAAAAATATCTATCATGAATTTGAACTATCAATAAAAGATATAAATTTAATTGGCGCACATAATTTTTCTAATATAGCCTTTTGCTTGGCAGTCGCAAGTCAGATTACCAATAAGTTCAATAGAATAATTGAAGTTTTAAAGAATCATGTTGCAGAAAATCACAGATTAGAAAATTTTCTATCATTGGATCAAACTAGATTTTTTGATGATAGTAAGGCAACAAATATTGGAGCAACTGTTGCTGCGATGAATTCTTTAAAGGAACCAATAATTTTAATTATTGGTGGTGATACAAAAGGTCAAGATTTTAATATTCTCTCCAAATTTTTGGTATCTCGACCTCCATACCTAATTGTTTTTGGCAAGAATGTTTCATCCATTTGTGAAGAATTTTTTAAGGCAGGGCTGAACTTTTATCAAGTTGAGAACTTAAATGAAGTTGTCTCTTTAATTAAAAAGATAGTTGATCAGAAAGTCTTAAAAAATGATTTAAATGAAAAGAAAATTAATGTTTTATTTTCTCCAGCATGCTCAAGTCTTGATATGTTCAACAGCTTTAGACATAGAGGACAAGAGTTTAAAAAATTAATTTTTTCTGAATTTAAAGTAAAGGAAACCATTGTTGGAAAAATTTAAACTCCCATTTTTTGATTTCTTTGATAGGAATCTTCTTTTACTTTTTGTGAGTTTTCTCCTGCTAGGATTGATTATGGTTTATTCTGCAACGCTTCCATTGCCAAGTGATAATGAACGACATTTCTTTTGGAATCAAATGAGAGGGCATCAAATACATTTAATACTAGGAGTTTTAGTTTTCTTTATTTTCTTACACATTCCGACGGAAATTTTAAAAAGTTTTTCAGGAGCTCTGTTTGCTTTTGGTCTGAGTTTATTATTTTGTGTTGGATTATTGAAGTTCTTTGGAGGACAAGATTTTATCAGGGATGGTGCAGTCAGATCCATACCACTTGGACCTATCACATTACAACCAGCTGAGCCAATGAAATTTTTTTCTATATTGTTTGCATCGGCTTATGCAATTAGAAGAAATGATCGTATCAGAGATTCATTAATCAACGGGATTGCTCCAATCGGATTTTTAATGTGCATATTAATTGTGTTTCTGCTTTACCAGCCTGATTTAGGGTCAACAATAGTAATCACGTTAACAGTTGGAGCAATACTTTTCTTGGGAGGTATGAATTTGAGAGTTTTCATTCCTCTTTTTTTAGGTTTATGTTTGTTTTTTGTTTGCATGATTATCTTCACTGATTGGAGATTGGATAGATTACTATCGTTTGTTACACCATGTGATCAGGAGTTTAGTGCTAACGTAGGTTATCAACTTTGTGCGGCTTTAGTCGCTTTTGGAAATGGAGGATTATTTGGAACAGGTTTAGGTACTGGAGTAGCAAAACTTGATTACCTACCATTGCCACACACAGATTTTATATTTGCTGTGATTGGAGAGGAACTTGGCTTTGTTGGAATATCTTTAGTTCTTGTTGGTTTTTACTTTTTAATAAAGAGATCAATTGAAATCGGAAGAATTGCAATGTCACAAGAAAGAATTTTTGCTGGATTAGTTGCTCAAGGAATTGGATTTTGGATTGGTATTCAGGCATTTATTCATGCAGGGGTTAATACAGGGATCTTGCCCACAAAAGGACTAACCCTTCCGTTTATAAGCCATGGGGGTAGTTCTTTATTAGTTGTTTGTATGGCTATGGGTGTTTTATTTAGGATCGATATGGAAAATAAAATTTTCTCAAAACAGAACTTGTTGAATTTAAATACCCAGGTCAAGGCAAGATGAGCGATTTGAGCAAAAATATTGTTTTGATTGTTGCTGGGGGAACTGGAGGACATATTTTTCCTGGTTTAGCTGTTGCTTCGGAATTAAAAAAGCATGGAGTAAAATTATCTTGGATTGGAACTGCAAGAGGGTTAGAAAAGAAAGTTGTTAAAGCTGAAAATATTCCTCTTTTTGTCTCTCCATTTAAAGGAGTCAGGGGTAAGGGCTTACTCCCTTTATTATTGTTGCCGTTTAGATTATCTATTGCTGTTTTTGATTCTATTAAAACATTAAAAAAAATTAAACCTGACTATGTTGCTTGTTTTGGAGGATATATTACAGTTCCAGTTGGTATTTCCTCAACTATAATGAGAATACCTTTTTTGGTTCATGAGCAAAATGCAGTTATGGGAAGTGCCAACAGAATATTGTCAAGACTGACCAAACAGGTTTTTTTGAGCTTTAAATCAACAAGATATAGTTCTTCAACTGCTAAATTTGTAGGTAATCCGATTAGATCTTCGTTCCTGTCGGTTCCCACTCCTGAAGAGAGATGGGAACTAAGATCAGGGCCAATTAGGATTCTTGTTCTAGGAGGTAGTCTGGGAGCTAAAGTATTAAATGTTGAAGTCCCAAAAATACTCAAACAAATTAAAAAACTTAATAAATTAAAACTGACAGTTGTTCACCAGACTGGAGAAAATGATCGGGACGAAGTCAACAAATCATATATGAAAGCTGGCTTCAAAGCTGAAGTAAAGAATTTTCTAGATGAAGTTATTACTTACTATTGTTGGGCAGATCTTGTCATATGTAGGGCAGGGGCTGGAACAATAAGTGAACTTGCTGCTATTGGTTTAGGGTCAGTATTAATTCCCTTGGAAAATGCGATTGATAATCATCAATTACTAAATGCAAAACTACTTTCAAATGCTGATGCCGCATTATTAATTGAAGAAAAAAATATTCAAGATAATAAAATATTATCTTTTTTTGAAAACCTTGATAGATCTATTCTTTTAGAGTACGCAAAAAGAGCGAGAAGCTGTAGTAATGAAAAATCTGCTTCATTAATAGCAACCGAAATAATAAATGAAATGGTTAAAAGTGAGGAATAAAATAAAAAAAATCCATTTCGTTGGTATTGGTGGTGCTGGAATGTCAGGTATTGCTGAAGTATTACTTACACAAGGATTTGAAATTCAAGGTTCTGACATAGAAAAAAGTATATCAACGAATAGACTGCAATCTCTTGGAGCAACTATTTTTTTTAGTCATTCAGAATCAAATGTTTTAGGTGTAGATGTTTGCGTAGTTTCTAGTGCGATTGAGGAGAATAATCCAGAATTAATAGCTTCTAAACGTTTGAAAATTCCTGTTGTTCCAAGAGCATTAATGCTCGGCGAACTAATGAGATTTAAAAAAGGAATAGCTATAGCAGGCAGTCATGGAAAAACTACAACAACAAGCTTAGTTTCAAGTATTTTGGCATCATCAGATTTAGATCCAACTTATGTTATTGGAGGCAAATTAAATTCGGATGGAATTGGTGCTCGCTTAGGCCAAGGAGAAATACTGGTTGCTGAGGCGGATGAGTCCGATGGATCCTTCTTGAATCTTTCGCCAATAATAGCAGCAGTCACCAATATAGATTACGATCATTTGGATTATTACAATCAGGACTTCAATCTTTTAAAAAAAGCTTTTATCTCTTTTATTCATAGACTACCTTTCTATAGCTCAGCAGTTCTTTGTATTGAAGATCCAAACATTAGAGAAATAATTCCACTTTTGTCTAGGCCAATTATTACTGTTGGCTTTTCAAATGATTCTGATATTCAGGCCAAAAATGTTGTTCACAAAGGAACAAGTGTTTCATTTTTAGTTGAGCAAAAAGGTTTCAACAGCTTTGATGTTCACTTGCCTTTACCTGGCTTGCATAATGTACTGAACACATTAATAGCAATAGGCATTGCCAGGGAGTTAGAAATTGATACTGCAATATTAAAAGACTCCATAGAAAATTTTTCAGGTGTTGAAAGAAGGTTTGAGTTTTTTGATAACCTTAAGTCACCTTGTGGCGTTAAATTTTCTTTAGTTGACGATTATGGTCATCATCCAACGGAAATCTTTGCAACTATTGAGGCCTGCAGAAAAGCTTTTCATGAAAGAAAAATAACTCTTATTTTTCAACCCCATCGTTTTTCCAGAACTAGAGATCTTTTTAATGATTTTGTTGATGTTTTAAGTAAAGTAGAAAGACTAATTCTTCTCAATGTTTATTCAGCTGGGGAAGAAATTAATCAGAAAGTAAAGAGTAACGAATTACTTAAAGAGATTAGAAAGAAAGCAAATTATGAGAATCACCTTGCCCAAAATTTAGATGAAGCGATTTCACTACTTTTTTCATCAATAAAAGATAATGAAGTGGTTTTGGTGATGGGTGCTGGATCAATTGCTAACTTTTCAAAAAAAATAATTCTATTGTGCAACAAACTCAATCAAGAGGCTGCAAATGGATGAATCATTAAGTATTGCTGTTCTGATGGGTGGTGAATCCAGAGAAAGAGAAATATCCCTGGAATCTGGAAAAGCCGTTTTGAAGTCATTAATTAAACGTAACTTAGATGCTTTTCCTTTTGACCCAAGTGAAAAATCTATATTTGAATTAAAAAGTAAAAAAGTTGACATCGCTTTTATTGCACTGCACGGAAAAAATGGAGAGGATGGAAACACTCAGGCAATCTTGGAGTTTTTAAAAATACCATACACGGGGTCGGGGGTCGCAGCATCTGCTCTTGCTATGGATAAAGTTCTTACTAAGAGAGTTTGGAATTCTCTAGAAATAGAAACGCCACCATTCAGGACAATTCTTGCAAAAGAAAATTTTAGTAGTTTAGATTTGTCATTTGATTTCCCTGTAATTGTTAAACCCAATGATGAAGGATCATCACTTGGAGTAGCAAAGGTTGAGAAAAAAAATAATCTTGAGAATACAATCCTGGAAACTTTTAAATTTACAAACAAGGTATTGGTTGAAAAATTTATTACAGGTAGAGAATTTACATGTGCAATTATAGAAAGCTCAAATGGTCCGGAAGTAAGAGTTTTACCAATAGTTGAAATTATTGCTCCAAATGGTGAATACAATTTTCACAACAAATATATTGGAAACGAAACAAAATATACTTGTCCAGCAGAGATTCCAAAAGACATAGAAAATAAAATGATAGATGACTCTTTTTCAGCTTACAAAGCTCTAGGATGCCAAGGATGGGCCAGGGTTGACTTACTTTGGGATGGCATTAATAATCCTCAACTTATTGAACTTAATACTGTACCAGGTATGACTAATCACTCTCTGGTTCCAATGGCTGCGAGGGCAGTTGGAATTAGTTTTGAAGAGTTAGTGGTGATGATATTGAAGACTGCATCGCTTAATAAAAGAGGGGCTGAATTTTGATTGAGCTACTTAAGGACACATTTTTAAGGTTTTGGAATTGTGCTGACTGTATGAATTCATTGGCAAAAATACTGTCTTTTTCCTCAAGTTTATTCTTGCTCATTTTTTTCTTTAGTTGGGCTTTTTCGCAACCCAGTTTTTCACTAAGACATCTAATCATAGATGTCAAAGCTAGTGATACACGTCATGTTCAATCTGAAGATTTAAAAAGATTGGTTTTGCAAAAGTTAAATGGTTCTGCACTAACTTCTGATTTATCCCCTGTGTATGAATCTATCGTTTCACATCCTTGGGTAAAAGAGGCGACTATAAGAAGAATTTGGCCAGATACAATTTTAATAAGTTTGATAGAGCACAATATTATAGGAGTTTGGTCAGACGGAAGGTTTATCACAGAAGAAGGTATTCTATTACAATTTAATGAATTTGATCGTTTGGCCATTACAAATGAAAAGAATTGCAAACTCATGAAATTAGGCGGACCTCCAGGAACTGTCGAAAGTGTTTTAGCAAAAGCTCGCATGATTTCAAAAAAAGCAAAATCAATTGGTCTACAACCAGTTGGATTGCAATTAACTTCTCAGTTTGATTGGAAGGTTAATTTTTCAAATGGAATGAAAATGGAGCTTGGTGGAGATAAATTACCAACACCACTAGATGAAAGGCTTAATAATTTTTTTAATTCACTAGATTGGTTTCGTCAAAATATTAACAAAGAATTAGCATATGTTGATCTTAGATATGCCCAAGGTTTCGCTTATAAAGAATTAAATAAAAAAAACTACAAACAAAGTAAACCAACATTAAAAAATTGCTTTGAAAAAAATGATAATCAAGAGGTAATTTTGTGAAAAGTGATTTAGAGGACATTTTGGTTGGACTTGACATAGGTACTTCAAAAGTTGTGGCTATTGTGTCAAAAATAAATGAAAAAAATGAATTGACTGTTTTGGGAATAGGCCAGTCAGAATCTAAGGGGTTAAAAAAGGGTGTAGTTGTGAATATTGATTCAACTGTTAATTCAATAAGAAAAGCGATTGAAGAGGCTGAATTAATGTCGGATTGTAAAATTGAGACTGTTACAACTGGTATTGCTGGTAGTCATATTAGAAGTTTCAATTCTACAGGCATGGTTGCTATTCGAGATGCAGAGGTGATGAAAAATGATGTCGACAGAGTTATTGAAACTGCAACTGCAATAAACATTCCATCGGATCAGCAAATCTTACACGTTATTCCTCAGGAATTTATTATTGATGGGCAAGAGGATATTAGAGAACCTATTGGCATGAGCGGAAGAAGACTGGAAGTAAGAGCTCATATAGTAACTGGTGCAGTTAGTGCAGTTCAAAACATTGCTAAATGTATAAAAAGATGTGGAATTGGTGTTAGTGATCTGATACTTCAACCCTTAGCTTCAAGTAGTTCAATATTAACGGAGGATGAGAAAAATTTAGGAACACTTTTAGTTGACATTGGTGGTGGAACTACAGACATAGCTATTTTTTCTGGCGGGGCAATAAGGCATACGGCAGTGATACCGGTAGCTGGTGATCAAATAACTAGTGATATTGCTATTGCGCTCAGAACGTCTACCGAAGAAGCAGAAAGCATCAAACTATTACACGGAATTTGCAAACAATCTTTGGCAAATATGAGAACAGAGTTTGAGGTTGCCGGTTTAGGGGATCGACCTCCAAGATCACTTAAAAAGAATGTTCTAGCAGCGGTGATTGAGCCAAGAATTGAAGAATTATTTCACTTGGTAAGTCAAGTTACAAGGGAGAGTGGCTTTGATGAGCTTATATCTTCTGGAGTAGTTTTGACTGGAGGGTCTTCTTTACTTGAGGGGATGGTTGAAATGGCAGAAGATGTTTTTTTACGTCAAGTTAGGATTGCAAATCCAAAATATTCAGGAAATTTATCTGATGTTGTTTCCAATCCTCGTTATTCAACTGCAATGGGATTAATAATTGAGGCAAATAAAGATCTGACAAAAGTTGAGAAAAACCTTTCTAGATCTAATTCTTTGCTCGAAATGTTGGGAAAAATGAAATCATGGTTTGTTGGTAATTTTTAAAATGGCTCAAAGGAGAACTTAATATGTCATTCGAAATGTTAGAAACTCAAAACTCGGGAACAAATATAAAAGTAATTGGTGTTGGAGGTGCGGGTGGTAATGCCGTAACACAAATGATTGAAAGAAGTGTTAAAGGAGTTGATTTTATTTGTGCAAATACTGATGCTCAATCTCTAAAAAAATCCCCTGCAAATTTAAAATTACAACTCGGAGAATCCGGCTTAGGTGCTGGTGCTCAACCCGAAAAAGGTAAAATATCGGCAGAAGCGGAGAGGGATAAAATTGCTGAAGCCCTAACTGGTGCTCATATGGTTTTTATAACTGCAGGGATGGGTGGAGGAACAGGCACTGGTGCAGCCCCTGTCGTTGCGGAGATTGCAAAAGAACTTGGAGCTTTGACCGTTGCAGTAGTCACAAAGCCATTTTCTTTTGAAGGAAACAGAAGATGTTTAGTTGCTGAGGAAGGTATAAAATGTTTAGAGCAAACAGTAGACTCTTCAATAGTAATTTTGAATGAACAGTTAGAACATGTTCTTGGAGATGATATAACTCAAGCTGATGCTTTTGCTGCTGCTGATAATGTTTTATATAATGCCGTAGCTGGAATTGCAGAAATAATCAACGTTGGAGGAACAGTGAATGTGGATTTTGAAGATGTAAAAACAGTTATGAGTGTTCAAGGAAAAGCAATGATGGGAACAGCAACTTGTAATGGAGATAATAGAGCCAAAGATGCGGCAGAACGAGCTGTCAAAAGTCCATTGCTTGAAGGAGTTGATCTCAGTGGAGCAAAAGGAATATTGGTTAACATATCAGCTAGTAGTTCTTTAAAAGTAAAAGAGACTAAAACTGTTATGGAATACATTAGATCTTTCGCAGAGCAAGATGCAAACATAATATTTGGAACAGTATCTGATGATAATTTAGGTGATGAGTTAAGAGTTACAGTAGTTGCTACTGGTTTAGGGTTGACTCAACCTCAGCAACTTCACTCGGTTATTGATAATGAGGAAAAACTCATCAATGAGGATGAAAATGCAGACCTTAATCTTAAAACTGGGACAGATGGTTATAGTTCTTCAGGACTTGATGAACCTGATGTTTGGACCAATCCAAAATTCGACGCGGATGCTCGTAAGAAAGCTGCCGAAAAAGTTAAGGCTATGGAAGATGAAGGAGTTGAAAGTCTAGATATTCCTGCTTTTATAAGAAAACAGGCAGACTAATTAGTTTGCAAATATAGGCATGAGGAATAAAAAATGAAAATCAAAGAAAATGACTCACTACCCGAATCAACGCTATTTGAATATGAAAATCAAACAATTAATTCTTTCAATGTAATAAGTGAAACAGCTGGAAAAAAGATTATTTTGTTGGGTGTTCCTGGGGCTTTTACTCCAACATGTTCTGAAAAACATTTGCCAGAATTTTTGGAACACGCGGATGATTTTTTCAAAAAAGGTGTAGATGAGATTTGGTGTTTATCGGTTAATGATCCATTTGTGATGTATGCATGGGGTCTAGTAGTCAAAAGTACTAAGAAAATCAGAATGATTTCAGATGGTAATGCAGAATTTACCAAAAAAATTGGGTTATCTGAAGATTTGAGTAAAATTGGTTTAGGTATAAGATCCAATAGATATGGAATGATTATTAATGATGGAGTTGCTTCTGCTGTTTTTATTGAAGACGATCCTGGAAAATTTGAAAATTCAAAAGTAAAATCAATTTTAGCTAAGCTGAACTAAAAAGTGCTAAGACAAAGAACTATTCAAAGAGAAATCAAAGCCGCTGGCATCGGTCTTCACAGTGGAGATTTAATATGGATCACCATTAAGCCGTCAGGAGTCAATACTGGAGTAACCTTCAGAAGAGTCGACTTTAACCCTCCCAAAAAAATCCATGTTAGTTCAGCTAGGGTTGTTAGTACAAATTTGGCATCTACCATTGCTGAAGCTGAGGGTGACGCAACTGTATCTACTGTTGAACATTTTATGGCTGCTATTTCTGGCCTAGGAATTGATAATGTTTTGGTTGATATTACTGGACCTGAAATTCCAATTATGGATGGAAGCTCATCAAGCTTTGTATACTTACTTAAATCAGCAGGAGTTGAGGAACAGGGTGAATCAAAAAAATTTTTAGAAATTACACAAACTATTCAAGTTAATGACGGTGAAAAGTGGGCAAAGTTAGAACCTTATTTTGGATTCAAACTAAATTTTACAATTGATTTTTCTCATCCAGCTGTTAGTGAAACTGGTCAGAGCGCTACCATAGATTTTGAGACAACGTCATTCACTGAGGAAATAGCAAGAGCACGAACTTTTGGATTTATAAAAGACGTAGATAATTTAAGAAAAAAAGGACTTGCTTTGGGCGGTGGGCTCGACAATGCAGTTGTTTTAGACAATTACAAAATTTTAAACAAAGGTGGACTGCGTCAATCTGATGAGTTTGTTATGCATAAAGCCTTAGATGCAATTGGTGATTTACATTTAGTTGGAAAACCTATTTTGGGGGCTTACTCAGCCTATAAATCTGGACATTCGTTAAACAATAAACTGATCCGAGAAATTAATAAAAAAAATGAATCTTGGAAGATTAGAAGTTTTAACAGTCTTTCACAAGCGCCAATTGCATGGTCTCGACAATGGGCTTGGAATTAGCGAATTTGAGAATTAAACTACAGGATGTCTGATTGACTTATTGAGGGCTTTATACCTACCACTTGCATGCCATTTTTACTCAATTCCCTTAAAATTAATGGAGCAATGAGTTTCAATCTTGTCACAGCTGAATTTGAATTCAGGCGCACTATTAGCATGGTTCCTTTGTGTTGTTTTTTTTTTGGAGAATATTTTGATTGGCTTTCAGTAATTCGTATAATTGACTCTTTGATTCCTTGAGTTTTCTGATATGGTAATTTAATTAAAATTTCATTTATAACATCTACCCAATATTGATTATTCTGGGTATTTCTTTTTAATTCGGATAGTATTGATGAGTTCTTGTTTGAAACCAAAACGTCTTTTATTGATCTAAATTCTTTTCTCATTTTATTTTGCTAGTTTGTTAAATTATGGTCTTTAATATTGTAAAAAAATTTTTTGGCAGCAGAAATGATCGACTTCTAAAAAATTATTCTTCCAGGGTTAAAGCAATCAATGAGCTTGAGTCTAAACTCAAATCATTAAAAGATGAAGACTTTCCTAAAGAAACCGAACATTTAAGGGAACGACACAAAAGAGGGGAGACTCTCAAAAACTTACAAGTTGAAGCATTTGCAATTTGTAGAGAGGCAGCAAGAAGAGCTTTAGGCATGAGACATTTTGATGTTCAACTCCTCGGTGGAATGGTTTTGTTTGATGGAAAAATAGCAGAGATGAGAACTGGAGAGGGCAAAACTCTGGTTGCGACTTTACCTGCTTATCTTGCCTCCTTATCTGGTAATGGGGTGCATATAGTTACTGTGAACGATTATTTAGCGAGTCGTGATTCTTCATGGATGGGTAAAATTTTTGAATTTTTAGGACTTAGTGTGGGTGTTACTCTTTCTCGAATGGAGCATAAACAAAAAAAAGAAGCGTATGAAGCAGATGTTACTTACGGAACAAATAATGAATTTGGTTTTGATTATTTAAGAGATAANATGNCNCANCGATGTTGAAAGCAGAGTCCAAAGAAAGCTATTTTTTGCAATTGTTGATGAGGTAGATTCAATTCTTGTAGACGAGGCTAGAACTCCACTTATAATTTCAGGGCAAGCTGATGATCAAATTGACTTATACAATGAATTAAATTCTGTACCTGAATTGCTTACTCGGCAAGCAGACGAGAATTCTGACGGAGACTACTATGTTGACGAAAAATCAAAACAAATCAACTTATCAGATCAGGGCTTCGAAAATGCAGAAAAAATTTTAAGGGAAAAAGAACTACTAAAATCTGACGAGAGTTTGTATGATCCAGCAAATATAGGACTCCTTCACCATTTAAATGCTGCACTTCGTGCATTTATTTTATTTGAGAAAGATCAGCACTATGTTGTACAAAATGGAAAAATTACGATCGTCGATGAATTTACTGGAAGACTCATGCCTGGTAGACGATGGTCTGAAGGCCTTCATCAAGCAATTGAGGCTAAAGAAAAGGTAAGTGTTGAGCCTGAAAATCAGACTCTGGCTTCAATAACCTTTCAAAATTATTTCCGCTTGTATGACAAGTTAGCGGGAATGACTG
>NHHF01000099.1 GCA_002171155.1 Betaproteobacteria bacterium TMED156 | reverse complement strand
CCACAATGGAGGGAACTGTGAGAGCAATGATAGTTTCAGGACCTCCAGGAGTTGGTAAGTCATATGGTGTCGAAGAGAAACTAAACGAAGCAGGCATCTTTGACAAGATATCTGAAAGCAAGCCTAAGTTCGAGATCGTACGTGGTGCAATGTCGGCCATAGGTCTATATCAGAAACTGTACAAGTTTTCATCCCCTGGACACATACTAGTGTTGGATGACTGTGACTCCATCCTGTTTGATGATGTAGCACTAAACATATTGAAGGCCGCACTGGACAGTTCCAAGAAGAGATACATTTCATGGAACACTGAATCCAGAGTACTTGCCAATGAGGGTGTGCCAGATCGTTTTGAGTTTTGTGGTTCGGTGATAATGATCACCAACATCAAGTTCGATTATGTGAAGTCCAAGAAGTTACAGGATCACCTACAAGCAGTGATGTCCAGATGTCACTATTTAGATCTCACAATGGATTCTGTGAGAGACAGGATGCTTAGATGTAAGCAGATCATCGCTGATGGCGATATGCTTAATGACTACAAGTTCTCTGAAAATGAGACACAAGAGCTGATAGAGTTCATATGGGACGCCAAGGATCAGCTCAATGAGATCAGTCTTAGAATGGTTACCAAGATCGCTGACTTGATGAAGATGACCCCGGATTGGAAGAAACTGGCCCGTGCTACATGCATGAAACGTAGCATGGCATCCAATAGAATTGCTTCATAGTTTCTGTTCCTTTCTAATATGAAGCATGAACTGGGCGTAGATCTACCAAGGTTTACGCCCTTTTTTTATGGCCAAATTAATGGTTGACAGATTCCTATATGGCTATATTATTAATAATATAAACAAACAAAGGAGCAATTATGCAAAACAAATCAACTTTAGAAATACATGCAGAAGCAGAATCAGTGGCCAAACAAGCTGGCGAACAGTACATTGCTGAGCATGGTGAGCCTATGTACTGTGGTTTTGCCTGGGTGAACATAGCACCAGGAACATCCAAGTTCGCAAGAGAACTTAAGAAAGCTGGCGTGGTGAGAGGTAGATCATACTACGGTGGCGTTGATGTTTGGAACCCAGGTGGTATTCCAACACAGTCAATGGACGTGAAAGAGATAGCCGCAGATGCTTATGTCAAGGTATTGGGCAACTATGGTATCAGAGCAACCATGATGTCGAGGGCAGACTAATGAGTAAATCAACAATGCAAAAGGCAATAGACCTTATAATGAATCTAGATAGTACATATGAAGTATCGCAAGTGATCGATGCTATCAAACTCAAGCAGAACTATTTGGCTTCAGAAGCTAGACGTAATTTCATAGCTGGTGATCAAGTTAAGTTCACTAGCAGGAATGGTTCAACATACACAGGTACTGTAGACAAGATCAAGCAGAAGTATATATTGGTCACAGTAAAAGGTAACTCAGGATACCCTATGCGATACAATGTGCCTGCTACCATGTTGAGCAAGGTGGCATAACACTCCTTATATTAAACACACACTAAAGGCCCTACGGGGCCTTTTTTTATGAAATTTATTTCGTAAAACATTTTTCAAAATATTTTTTTATTTTTATCCTGGCCGACCATGTAAAGCTAGTGGCCTGTAAATCTGCTGAGACGTGGTTAATGGCGACGTTATATTTTTGGGCAAAAAAAGTAGACGGGTGATGTATTTGGTGTGGCTAAAAAAATTGCAGTAAAAAAATTTATGCTATACGTATAGAAATCTGTAATGTACTATTTTAAACACAAAACAACTGCTATATCCAATATGCCCCGCGGACGAGCACTGTGATCAACCATGTACGATAGTGAAGCACTGTGAACNGTCAACAGTAGTGAAGCTATCAATCAGAATGGACCCCAGTGGAGCATTGTGGTATAACGTGTAAAACAAATAGCGATGTGAAATCGCTATTTGATTGTATCTGTCGCGGCGAGATACAACTCACCCACTATGCACCTGAACCATACTGGAATATGGTAGGGTACTGCTGGAACATGTAAAAGAATATGAACCACCATACACAGAATCCTAAAGTCAATAATATAGTTTTAAACATAGTGTATATTTACTAAAATTCAGCCACAGTAACACGCAGTTCAGCACACCTGTGTATCCCAACAGTACGTGTAGCTATAAATTCATCTAGGCACTGCTGTGTGACGCTTAAAATAGGATTGTGACGCCAATCTTTCGTAGTGAACTGACTGCTGGGGAACCAGTCAANAGTTCTACTGCACCCTGTGGTGAACAGCATGACTGCAACGGTGAGTATGAGTAAGCACTGTGATCTTCTGTTGTACATAACGTTATTTAACATTTGCACATGGTGGNNCATAGTGGCCTATAGTTAGAGTCCCTGCGAGAGCTGGAAAATGCACGTAAGTGAATTTTCCTTTAGCGAGAAGGTATACCGTATTAACAAGCTATTGATATTGTTCTATATGTTTATTACGTTAAAAGTGCCGCAAATACGCAAAAATACAAATTAACCGCCGCACATACAAACTATNCAATATAACCGCCACATACACCGCAAATACAATATAATNCAATATACNCCGCACATACAAAAATCGCTAATACAAACTATGCAATATAAACACCCCTACAAAAAATTTTTTCGCATACAAAGAATGCAATATATGACCCCTTGGCGTAAATACAAGTATGGAACTTTTAATCAAAGCAATCATCGGAGGAATTGTTATTGCTACTGTAAGCACAGTCAGTCAACGTTATCCTACAATAGGTGCATTTGTGTTAGGTATACCACTAGCGACATTTGTTTCATTTATCTTTATGTACTATGCTGGAGTTGACGTCAACACATTTAAAACAGTAAGCACACAGACAGTTTACTTTGTATTGATAAGTTTACTGTTCTTTCCAATATTTGTACTCATGATATCACACTATGGCTTCTGGTTATCTATGCTATCAGGCACACTAGTAACTGGATCTTTGATGTTGTTGCTTTATAGATTTCTTTAACAGGCAGGACAGTTTCTTATTTGATACTGCCAAAAAGGTTTAAGCTCTAGGCCAAAAAATAAATTATCATTATCAATTGCTTGTCCAATAATGTAAGGAATTAATATTGCCAGAATAAAAGCTACGACTAGAATGATTCTTTTACTGTTGTCTGAGATCATAAACGTATTCTCTACCCAACATATCACAAGTCCAAACATTACCATTGTATTTTTTAAAATGCATTTTTANAGATTTCTCTAATATCATGGTAATGTCACCACTAGGATGATTGTGAATTATTGTTGCTGTAGCAGAAACGCCATTGTCAGTACAANTAATTTTGACTTCTTTTTCCTGGTTCATATGTTTATAATATACTACACTATTTGTTTTTGTCAACTATAATTGTTTTAATTTAAAATTGATGCAGTCAATCTTCTTTTGAAAAGTAAAAATTGCTTGTTCCCTAGTTGGCCATCTATCACTAGGCTTCTTAATCTTAAAATACCAACCAAAGTTTCCGTGACAATTTTTATCACACCAGTTTATTATATTCATATTAATATCTTTGTTTAAAGATGCAGTATACCTAAATGATCTATTGTATCCACTGCCGTCACGAATTAATCCATTGTTTTCTAAACGACAATCGTCGTATGCCCAATCTGTATCCATAATTGATCTCTCAATTGACTTTCTTATTTCTTTTTTTATAGAATCAACATCGTTTGATAAAACAACTCTCATTTTATCTATATATGAAAGGATCTTGTTTTCTCAGCTTTTTAATTTTTTTACGGTAAGCTCTCCAGATCTTAAAATCCATCCACTTACTTTTTATCCAATTAATCATAAACATGTTTTTCCTTTATTGTTTTATGTATTTATTATACTCAGTTGCTTCTGCTAATTCCGGAAAAGTTGTATCAAATTTTTCTTTTCTAAATTCATCTTTACGTTTTGTCCATTTAATAAATTTCATCCATTCATGGAAATTATCTTCACCTTCGGTATTCATATAATCAATGAATGTTTTGACATTTGGATTATCATGACCTTCTAACTTTCGACTTATGAATCTCTTTGCGTCATAAGGCAAGCATTTTATATTGTAGTAATTAGGATAATGTAAACTATTCAAATAAACACTAATACCAAAATCCTCTGCCCATTTTAAAAACTCCGGAATATACATAACATTAAAAATATTAATAGTATGACATATCCCAACTGTAAATTTTTTACTTTGTTTATCTTTAAATGCTTGTAGTACTTCTAAAGCCCTATCCCATTTTGCAGGATGTCTTTGATACTCAAACTGTTCACCGATGCCATCGATGGAAAACTGCACGTCAACAGTTTTAAAGTGCGGCCATATAGATTCTAATGCTTCGCTTGGTAACTGTGTTCCGTTTGTGTTATAATGCACACCTATGTTTTTTGAATAACCCTTATCAACACAAAACTTTAAAAGTTCAAACTGATCCTTGATCATAAAAGGCTCACCACCTGTAAAGTCGATGTATTCTAAGGTAGGAAGTAAATCTTCAAGCTGTTGCCAAAATTCTTTGTTTGTCTCAGGCCAACTGTGTCTAGTGTGTGTCTCTTCATGGTTGTCTTGTTTGTCATAATGCTTTTGTTCTGCAATCCATTTTGATGATGAGTGTGTGCCACATATACGACATTTTAAATTACAAATGTTTCCTAGTTTTAAATCTAAATATTTTATTTTAGGATTNTCTATTATTTCTTCAGTTATGTGGTGTTTAAATCTAGCATTGTCTCTGATACGTTTAGATACTTTTCCACTAGCTTCTTCAGACCAACACCTTGTACAACCACTTGGCATCTTTCCATCTAAGAATTCTTGTCTTAGATTTCTATAATATTCACTTTCCCAAGCATCGTTAAGTGTGTTATTGTTTAAATTAAAGTCTTGCTTATTTGTATCAGCCATGTTAATATTATACATACAGCAAGGTTTAACCCAACCTGCCGCAGTGGATTCTAGAGAGATCCACGGTAATATACAAAATGACTTTGGAGTATGCATAACTATATTTAACATAACACAAAAAGGTTTAAATGTCTATACAAGAAAAATATCAAAATTATAAACAAGAGTTGGAAATGCTCACTGAAAATATGGACAAGTACCAATACCTAATTGACCTAGGAGCGTCATCGACGATGTCAAAAGACTTTCGAATTGAAACTTTTAAAGTGCCTGGATGTATGAGTCAAGTATGGTTGGTACCTAAATATATTAATGATACTATAAAATTTATGGCAGATTCTGATGCACATATAACTAAAGGAGTAGCCACATTGGTTGCAAATATTTTCAGTGACTCAACCAAACAAGAAATCCAAGATACTGATTTAGATGCTATGATCGAAGGACTACAGCTAACATCAATTTTATCTCCCAATAGACGCAATGGTGCCTACAACATGTTTGGAAAAGTAAAAGACTATGCAAAAAAAATATAAAATAGCATGTTTAGGTTGTTCATGGACTGAAGGCGCCGGACCAGAACAATTGTTGTCTTCTACAGAAACATATCCTTATATCCTTAATGATTGGTTAAAAGAGCTAGGAGTTGAAATACAGCATATGGTTAATGCCGGAAGATCAGGAAGTGGCGTTGCCTTTTACCCTTTTACAGCAAATTATCTTTTAAAAGAATTTGATCCAGATATATTTGTATTACAAATCACTACACACGATAGAGACATATTTCCTATTGATCCTATAGAAGATGATAGAAAAGAAATGAACTTCGGTTGGGATAAAGAAGAAAACAATTATTATAAAGTTTGGGATAACAATGTAAACGTAATTCATTTGAGTCCTGGCTTTGGTGCAAGTGTGAGTAAACACAGCAAAGAAAATAGATGGGAATCAATTGTTAAAAATATATGGGAAAGAAAAGTTCTTTGGAAAGTATCACCGGAGTTAAGTTATGATAATTTTAAAAACTATATTGCTACATGGTGGGAGCAATCAAAAGACACATGGTATCAAAAATATTATTGGTATCAACAAACTTATGCATTAATTGATCAGTTAGAAGCACTAGGTAAAAAAGTTATTCCTTTTTATTGGATAAATCATAAACCAAAACTAAAAACTGATTTATTTCCTATTAGACAATATCAATCAGTTGAAAATTTATTTGATGACAAAACTTTTAAATCTTTACAAATAGATGACGGTTACCATTTTGGTAAGCAAGGTAACACTAAACTTGTTCAGGAATTTTTAGGTCCGAAAGTTCTGGAAACAATGAAATAAAGTCTTCGTTACGTAATTTATCAACCATGTTAGTTCTTTCCCAAAACTTAGGTAATAGATGTGTGTGATCTTTTTCATACATGAAATGTATTAATTTATCGTAACGTTTTTCCTTGTTGTCGGTGTAAGTATCAAACCATTCTTGTTCTTTAACATATCTTTCTTCAAGACGTTTTTTAATTTCCAAAGGCAATACTTGTATAGAAAGTTCTTCAGGAACAAATAACGGATTAATCAAACTACCACCAACAGCATCAANCCAACCNTTTTGTATCCANTCATGATGAAANTCTGGCACATGGAAACTGTTGTATACATTTAAACAAGTAGCAAGGAACACATATACATCTGGACATATTTCAAACATACGTTTTCTATTTTCTTCAACTTGTTCCCACGATTGTCCTTTACGTAGATACTCACCACGTTTACCCATTCCATCTAATGACGCACCTATTTTTACAGATTCAAATCTATTCCATATTTCCATTACATCTAACTTTTTGTAAGTCATGATAGAAAAGTTTGTGTTATATTTTAATCTTACATGATACATTTTACGTTCATCAAGTTTTTTAAGAATTCTATAATGTTCTTCCATTATAAGTGGCTCTCCACCTGCAAAGTATATTTCTTCTAAGCCATCCATGTATGGTTCAACTTTTTTCCAAAATGTTTCTTCGTCTTTATATGGTCTTATAATCTTTTTGTGTGGCAATGGTCCATATAACTTAACATTGTCATCGTACCAACTTGATGATAAATCAGGACCACATGTTCTACATTTAAAATTACATAAGTTTGAAAATCTAAAATCAATATATGGTAAGTTAATTTTTTCAACTGTTCCATCTTCTTGTGTAGTTCCTACTTTATCAAAATGATTTTCAAATGCTTCGTTGGCCCAAGTCCTTGTTGTATTCAATCCACTGTTCTCCATGGAATAGCAACGAGTACACTCTTTAGTTGGCTTATCATTAATCATAGCAACACGCATTTTTTTAAGTTTTTCTGAATTCCATATTTCTTCAAACGTTTGATCTTTTAAGTTACCAAGTATCTCATCCATTGGAGCCATACAACAAGGCAGTACTCTGCCATCAGGCCATGAATGCAAATGTGTCCAAGGCAACATGCAAAATTTTTTTGATTTTTTTAATGCGTAATCTTTATCCATGTATCTTTTTATCTACGTAATATTCCATGGCTTGTATTTCCATGTTTAATAATTTGTGTTGATTATATGATAATATTTCTTGCGTTGATTCTAAATTTAACCATTCATTTAATTCTTCGATAGGAGTATTCATTATACGCCTTAGGTTATCGTCAACAATTCTATTAAATCTGTGTGGGTAATCAACATAATCAAAACTATAATTGATCATGTCATTGTGTAACTTTATACCCCAATACTTTTCTAAATGCTTACAAGTTCCTTTTGATCCTAGTATTATAAATGGATTTTTATATAGTATTGGTTTCCAAACTTTCTCAGTAAGAAACAAACTAGTATCACTTATAATACTTTCGTTGACAATATCAAAAACTGCTTGTTTATATTCACGTGGCATTATTTCTTGATTCTCATTTTGTTCAATTTGTTTTCCATCAAAGTCTAAAGTTAGTGTTTGTCCTTGAAAATTTTCATTAGCCATATGCGAAGTATTCTCACCATATCTATTCAAATATGTTATGTAACCTTTTTTATCCCAACCCTCTGAAAACATTTTTTCTACCATTCTAAATCGATGTGGCTTTGCCGCGGCGTTCATACAAATAAAATGTTTATACTTGTTTGGTAAATGTTTTCTTTTAATTGGATTCTTATTGTAATAATTTATTGTTCTTTGTAGCAACGCATAAGGATAAAAAATTACGTGTCCGAACACTTTTTTTTCTTTATGATTCTTGCACCATCTATCATAATTTTTAACTAGGTAAGCA
>NHHF01000098.1 GCA_002171155.1 Betaproteobacteria bacterium TMED156 | reverse complement strand
TGTTGGGAAGCTGCCATTACTAATACCCTATCTCCTGGTGACAAGGTTTTAGCCTCTAGGTTTGGCCAATTTAGCCATCTCTGGATCGAAATGTGTAAAAATCATGGGCTTGATGTTATAGAAATTGATTGTGAGTGGGGTACTGGAGTTCCTCTTGATAAATATTCGGAAGTATTAACCGCTGATAATTCTCATGAAATAAAAGCTGTCTTAGCATGTCAAAATGAAACTGCAACTGGTGTAACCTCTGATATAGCTGGTGTAAGAAAAGTATTGGATGACGCTAATCACCCTGCTTTACTTTTTGTGGACAGTGTTTCTGCCCTTGGCTCAGTGGACTTTAGATTTGATGATTGGAAAGTTGATATGTGTGTTACCGGTTCACAAAAGGGCTTGATGTTGCCAGCAGGTCTAGGAATTTTATGTGTTAGCTCTAAGGCTTTAGAATTAAGGTCTCAAGCAACATTAACAAGAGATTATTTCAGTTTGGAACAAATGTTAAATGCTAACAAAACTGGTTATTTTCCTTATACACCAGCTTTACCATTGTTCTATGGACTCAAGGAAGCTCTTGCTGTTATCGAAGAAGAAGGTCTTGATAATATAATTGCTAGACATCATTATTTGGCTGAGGGTGCTAGGGCGGCAGTATTCAATGGATGGAATCTTAAGTTATGTGCTAAGGACCCTAAATGGTACTCTGATACTGTAACTGCAGTTATGGTACCCGAAGGAATTTCAGGCGCGAACATCATCTCACATGCATACAAACGTTACAATGTTTCTTTAGGTGCTGGTTTGACAAAAGTTGCTGATAAGTTATTCAGAATTGGACATCTTGGGGACATGAATGAAGTTCATCTTTGTGCTGGAATAGCTGGTGCGGAGATGTCAATGTTGGATAATGGAGTCAAAGTTGAGCCTGGAAGTGGTGTAGCTTCAGCCTATGAATATTGGAAAAACACCCCTCCACCTCCTGGATTATTAGTTAGGTAAATTTAATGGAAAAAGTAGCATTCTTGGATCGTAATTCTGTAAAGGCAAATGTTAGAAGACCTTCCTTTGACCACGAGTGGATAGAGTTTAGTCAGACTTTAGTTGATGATGTCGTAAATAATTTAGAGGGTGTAACAATTGCTTTAACTAATAAGGTTCCTATCAGGAAAAATGCAATTGACAAACTTCCTAATTTAAAACTGATTGCAATGGCGGCAACTGGATACGATGTTATAGATATACCTGCATGTAAGGAGAGAGGCATTGGGGTTGTAAACATTAGGAATTATGCTGTGAACACTGTTCCTGAGCACACTTTTTCATTGATACTTACCTTAAAGAGAAGCCTTTTTTCATATAGACAAGATGTCCTAGCAGGAAGATGGCAAAATCATGATCAATTTTGTTTTCTGGACTACCCAATCGGTGATTTATCAGGTAGCACTCTAGGTATTTTTGGAGAGGGTGCACTAGGGCAAGGGACTGCAAAAATTGCAAAGGCTTTTGGCATGAATGTCCTATTTGCTGACCATGCTCCTCCAAAAGCACCTGGAGTCGAATTCACAGATCCTGATCAGGTTTTTGCAAAATCAGATATTATTTCTCTTCATTGCCCGCTAACTGAAAATTCTAGAAATTTTATTGGGTTGAATGAATTCAAAAAAATGAAAGATTCTGCAATACTTATCAATACAGCTCGAGGTGGTCTTGTTAATGAAAAAGATCTAGTAATTGCTTTGAAAGAGGGACTAATTGCTGGAGCTGGTTTTGATGTTCTTACAAAAGAGCCACCTAAAGAGGGTAATCCTCTGCTTGAGATAAATATGCCTAATTTTGTTTTAACACCTCATATTGCTTGGGCATCATTTGAGGCCCAACAGTTTTTAGCAGACCAGTTGATTGACAATATTGAATTATATGTATCTGGTAAACCTCAGCATTTGATAACATAATGTCAAAAAAATTACTTTTTCAGTTCGATACAGACCCAATTCCGAGCGTTTTTGACTCCGTCGTTGCATATGATGGGGGTGCTGAACATGTCACAGGGATAGGAAGTGTTACTAAAGACAATGTTTCAGCGATGGTTGATGGTTGTATCTATACAAGAGCTCCTAAAGAAAAACAATACACAGGAATTTTTGTTGGAGGCAGTTCTTTAAGTGAAGGGCAGCTAGTTTTTGATGCTGTTAAAAATCGTTTTTTCTCGAATTTCAGAGTTTCAGTAATGTTTGATTCAAACGGTTCCAATACTACAGCTGCAGCTGCTGTTGCAAACATCTCAAAAGTTTGTGATTTGAAAGGTAAAATAGCAATTATTCTTGGAGGAACTGGCCCTGTGGGTCAACGTGCTGCAGCACTTCTTGACGGAGAAGGTGCTGAAGTTTACATAACCTCAAGGAACTTAGAGAAAGCTAAAAAAATTTCTGAAGAAATCAACTCTAGATTCAACAGCAATTGTAAAGCTTTACCCGGCGGCACAAATGAGGAAAGGGTTTCATCAATAAAGGATGCCTCTGTCGTTATGGCAACTGGTGCGAGTGGAGTGGTTCTACTTCAAGAGTCAGATTGGTCCTCCAATCATAATATTGAAGTTCTTTGTGATGCTAATGCTATGCCTCCACTCGGTATTCAAGGTATTGAGATGAATGATAAAGCAAATGACAAACATGGAAAAAAGACATTTGGAGCAATTGGATTTGGAGGTTTGAAAATTGCTGTTCACCGAGAGTGCATCCGAAGGCTATTTGTGAACAACAAAACAGTTTTTGATGCTGAAGAAATTTACAAACTCGCCAAAGAGATGGTTTAAATGATCGAAAAACCAGTAAATGTTTTTCTTAATGACTTAAGCTCTTCGTCGGCAACTCCTGGTGGTGGAAGTGCCGCAGCCTTAATTGGTTCAATGGGCGCCGCACTAGTTAGCATGGTCGCAAACTTAACAAAAGGAAAAAAAAAATACGAGTCTGTTGAGAAAGAAGTACTGAATGTTTTGGACGAATCAGAGCTTTTAAGAGTCTCACTCCAAACAGCTATACAAAGTGATGTAGAAGCTTTTAATAATGTAATGGCTGCTTACAGTTTGCCTAAAGAAACTGATGAAGAAAAAACTATCAGAAGTAGCAAAATTCAAAATGCTTTAAGAAATGCAATTGATGCTCCGATGGAATGTGCAAAATTATCTGCTAGAGTCATCCCTCTATGTAAAACGATTGCAAAAATAGGAAATGTCAACATAATTTCAGATGCAGGAGTGGCAGTCCTAGCGGCAAGAGCCGCTTTTAAGAGTGCTGAGTTAAATGTTTATGTCAATGCATCTGGTCTAAAAGATAGAGAATTTGCAGAGTCAAAAATAGAGGAAGTTCGGAGGTTGAGTAGAGTTATAGACCTCGTGGAGAACGAAACTTTTTCTTTTGTTGCCGACGTGATTCTCAAATAAGAAAAAAATAATTTGGGAGTTATATTGATGCCTAGTGATATAGAAATTGCACAAAAAGCGAAAATCGAAAAAATTTCGAAAATTGCCTCTAAAATAAATATTTCAGATGAACACATCGTACCTTATGGTCACGACAAGGCGAAAATTTCTCTGGAATTTCTTAACACTCTAAACGACAAACCTGAAGGAAATTTGATATTGGTATCGGCAATTAGTCCAACTCCGGCAGGTGAGGGAAAAACAACTACGACTGTAGGTCTTGGTGACGGCCTAAATAGGATTGGAAAAAAAACGCTAATCTGTCTTAGAGAGCCTTCCTTGGGACCAGTTTTTGGAGTAAAAGGGGGAGCTGCAGGAGGTGGTTATGCCCAAATTGTTCCAATGGAAGATATAAATTTACATTTCACTGGAGATTTTTCTGCAATAGCACTTGCAAACAACTTGCTTGCTGCCATGATTGATAATCACATTCACCAAGGCAATCAGCTTGGAATTGATTCTAGGCGTGTTAGTTGGAAAAGAGTTGTTGACATGAACGATAGAGCACTCAGGGACATTGCAGTTGGTTTGGGAGGACCGGGAAATGGTTACACACGGCAAGATGGTTTTGATATTGTTGTTGCATCTGAGGTTATGGCTATTTTTTGCTTGTCCGAGTCTGTTGAAGACTTAAAAAATAGACTTGGTCAAATTGTTATTGGTTCAACCAGAGACGGTAAATTAATCAGAGCTCGGGATTTAAATGCTCATGGGGCTATGACTGTTTTATTGAAAGACGCTCTTCAGCCTAACCTTGTTCAAACTTTAGAAAATAATCCTGCTTTTGTTCATGGTGGTCCATTTGCAAATATCGCACATGGGTGCAATTCTGTTATCGCAACTAAGAGTGCTCTTCGACTTGCTGATTATGTTGTCACTGAGGCAGGATTTGGAGCTGATCTTGGAGCTGAAAAATTTATAGATATTAAATGCAGAAAAACTGGGTTGAGTCCTAAGGCGGCGGTAATTGTAGCTACAGTTAGAGCGCTAAAATATCACGGAGGTGTTGATGTGAAGGAGCTAAACACTGAAAATTGTAAGGCATTAGAAAAAGGACTTGTAAATTTGGAGCGCCATGTTGATAACGTGATAAATAACTACGGGCTGCCTTGTGTTGTTTCAATAAATCGTTTCACATTTGATACAGAAAATGAAATTTCTTTGATTAAGAATAGAATGAAAAAATTGGGTGTTTCTGTAGTGCTAGCTGAGCACTGGGCTAAGGGAGGAGAGGGTGCAGAAGATCTTGCTAAAGAAGTTGTGAGGCTTGTTCAACTCGGAACCGGTCCAAAATTTATATACGATGACGAAGATAGTCTTTGGGAAAAAGTAACAAAGGTTGCTACCAAGATATATGGGGCGTCAGATGTTACTGCATCCCCGAAAGTTAAAAAGCAGCTTGGAGAATGGGAAATGGCAGGATTTGGTAAATATCCTATTTGTGTTGCGAAGACTCAATCTTCCTTCTCAACTGATGCATCTGTCAGGGGAGCACCAACAGGGCATTCAGTGAACGTTCGTGAGGTTAGGCTTGCAGCAGGTGCTGAATTTATAGTAATGGTTTGTGGCGACGTTATGACCATGCCGGGATTACCAAAAACTCCAAGCGCTGAGAAAATTGACGTCGACTCTTCTGGTAAGGTTATTGGTTTATTTTAATTTTAATGGGTTTAACTCCAGTTATACGCATATCTCGTGGCTCTTTTAATTTAAATTGTGCTGGTTCCTGTTTGAGTTCAACTAATCCACATTCGTGAAGTAATCTTCCCAAACTTTGAGGTGTATAACCCCAACGGTGTACCATGAGAGGATCTTGCCATCTGGGATCTCCATAAAATACCCACATAGTTTTCTGACCCTCTTGTCCTGGCATTGCATTTAAGTCTGGATTCTTTAAAAATTCCTTGCAAGCAGATATCAAATTTGGGCATTCAAGAATAAGTTTTCCACCTGGTTTCAAAACTCTAATCCACTCTTTGAGAATTTTATCTACTTCCCATCTCCAAAAATGCTCTACTACGTGAACTGCTAATATTTCATCTGCATAATCTGAATCAAAAATCTCTAGTTCACGAATATCACAACTGATATCCGGTTTGTTTCCTGACCTCTCAGAAACTACATCGACGTTTGTATAGCCAGGTAGAATTTTATCCCCGCATCCCAAATTGAGTTTAATATGTTGCTTCAAAATATTTATTTAAATGGTGGCCAAGGGCGGAATCGAACCACCGACACAAGGATTTTCAGTCCTCTGCTCTACCGACTGAGCTACTTGGCCATTAATAAAATTATTTTTGATCATAAGTATAATTAATTTTGAAGATTTTTTTATTCTAACTTAGATAATAAATTACTCATCGTTATATAAAGAGAAAAATTTATGTTGAAAACACCTTGTTATGCAACACAATCCCAAACAAAGCAACTTGAAGCATATTCTATAACAAGAAGGAATATCGGTCATAAAGACATTCTAATTGAAATACAATTTTGTGGCGTCTGTCATACTGATCTTCATTACGCTAAAAATGATTGGGGAATTACCAAATATCCTTTTGTTGGTGGGCATGAGGTAATAGGACTTGTAAAGAAGTTTGGTACAAGTGTGTCTGGCTTTGATGTTGATCAAAGAGTTGCTGTTGGATGTTTTGTTAATTCTTGTAGAACTTGTAGTTCATGCCTGAATGATCTTGAGCAATACTGTAGAGGTCAATTAACAAAAACCTACAATGACCCAACTTCTGATCCTGGTGGGCACACTTTCGGAGGTTATTCAAAGTACATCGTTGTGGACGAACACTTTGTTTTTACTTTACCTGATAACATGAATTCAGCTAAATCAGCTCCTCTTCTTTGTGCGGGAATTACTGTTTTTTCGCCGTTAAATCATTGGAAAGTAAGTAGAGGTATGACTGTTGGCATAATTGGACTTGGTGGGTTGGGTCACATGGCTGTTAAATTTTCAAAAGCCCTCCAGGCAAAAACTATAGTATTAACAACTTCAGAGGGTAAGGTAAATGATGCATTAATGCTTGGTGCAGATGAAGTAATCGTCTCATCAAAACAAAGTGAAATGGAATATGCCCAGAACAAATTTGACTTTATTCTTAATACTATTCCTGTCGCTCATAACGTAAACAATTACATGGAATTATTAAAAGTCGATGGAACTATGTGCGTTGTTGGTTCCATTGGGCCTACAGGAGAATTAAACTCAAGGCCGTTGATTTTTGGCAGAAGAAATATTTCCGGTTCCTTGGTTGGGGGGGTAAATGAGACGCAAAAAATGTTAGATTTTTGTGGTTTGAAAAATATACAGGCAGATGTGGAAATAATTCAGTTGGAACAAATCAATGAAGCTTATATAAGGATGAAAAAAAACGACGTAAAATACAGGTTTGTTGTAGACATGAGATCATTTGGTAATTGATTTTAATCTCATTAACTCACTCAAAGCAATAAAGCATGCCTTCATTCCAAATGTAGCTGTTACAGTGACAATAGAACCATAACCTAAACAACTTATTCGTGATGACTTGTTGAGGTTTGTCTTTTTTGGGCTTTGGTTTGAGAAAAGAACTGGGATGTCCATTTTTCCAGCCCTTGAAAAATTGTGGTTCTTACGCAATGTATACCTAAGTTTGGATAATAGAGGGTCTTGCTCAGTTTTAGATAAATCGGTGTGAATTATAGTAAAAGGGTCAGTCTTACCTCCTGCTGCTCCACAAATAAGAACATTTTTTTTTATTTCTTTTTTCTTAAAAGAATTGATTAAAACAAGCTTTGCTGATAAATCATCGCACGCATCAATCCAAAAATCTGTATGTTGTTCATCGAATATAGTATTTCGATTCTTTGCTGAAAAAAAACCATCGTATATCTTTATTTCAATTCTTGGATTAATTGTAAATAATCTTTTGGACAAAGCTTTAGTTTTTGACATTCCTAAACTCTCAACTGTGGCTTGAACTTGCCGATTAATATTTGATTCAGAGATGTGATCAAAATCCACAAGAACAAGTTTTTTTAATCCACTCCTAGCTAATGCTTCGGCTGCCCAAGATCCTACTCCACCAAGACCAATGATACCTACCCTGTTATTACATAATTTTTCATATTTTTCCTCAGAAAACAGCCTGCTTGTTGAGATAAAAGACCTGTCGATGCTCATTTTATACTTAAGGTATGAGAATTGTTGAACCAATTGTTTTTCTTGTTTCTAGTAGAGTGTGAACTTTAACAGCTTCTGCTAAAGGATATTTTTGAAAAACAGGTATTTGAATTTTTTTGGTAACAACTAGATCTATTAAATCTCTAGATGTAGTCTCCAACTCATTTGAATTTGAAGTGTAGGACCAAAGAGTAGGTCTTGTAATAAATAAATTACCATTCAAAAGTCCCAAGTCAAAAGATGGTAATTTACCTGAAGAATTTCCAAATGAGACCATCAAACCATATTTTTTTAAGCATCTTAAAGATTGGTAAAAACTTTTTTGTCCAATAGAATCAAATACCACATCAACTCTTTTGCCTTTAGTAATTTCAATTACCTTATCGACAAAATCTTCACGAGCATAATTAATTACATAATTGGCACCAAATTTTTTTGCTAATTTAATTTTTTCTTCTGAACTTACTGTTCCTATGGTGTTGACCCCCATTAGTTTTGCCCATTGCATTGCAATAAGTCCAGTTCCTCCTGCCGCAGCATGGAAAAGAATTGTGTGAAATTTTTGAAGATTTGAGGTTCTTGTAAAAAGATAATGAACAGTCATTCCCTTCAGAAGCATAGTTGCAGCAGTGTCATAATCGACATGTTTGGGAATTTTAATTACGATTTCTGAGGGAACGCATCTAGAAGTTGAGTAACTTCCAGGACTAGCAGTTACATAAGCCACTCGATCACCTTCTTTGAAGTTTTTAACTCCATCTCCCACAGCTTCAATGATGCCAGAAGCCTCATGGCCTATTTTTCCAGGCAAACTCGCTAAGGGGTATGTACCATTCCTATAATAAACATCAATATAGTTGACTCCTATGGCTTTATGACGAATCAAAACCTCTCCTTCCTTCGGAGTTTGTATTGGTGAGGTTATCAAATTCATAACTTCCGGTGGACCATTTTTGCCTATTTCTATCGAATATTCCAATTTGTCATCCTTTCAAAATTTGCAAATAATAAATTTTACTACTGTTATAGTTTATTTATTAGTTTATGTTTATCTAATATTTTTATTTGTAATAACTTTATTTTAACGGCGCAAAAGAAAAATGGCAGGACATTCCAAGTGGGCAAATATCCAGCACAGGAAAAATAGGCAAGATGAGCGCAGAGGCCGAATTTTTGGTAGGCTGATCAAAGAAATAACAGTTGCTGCACGAATGGGAGGGTCTGATGCTGGAACAAATCCAAGACTTAGACTGGCCATGGACAAAGCCAAAGATGCCAACCTTTCAAAAGAAAAAGTGAGTGACGCAATTAAGAGAGGTTCAGGACAGCTTGAAGGAATCAGTTACGAAGAAGTTAGGTATGAAGGTTATGGAGTCGCTGGAACTGCAATAATCGTAGATTGTGTTACAGATAATAAAACTAGAACAGTTTCGGAGGTCAGACATGCCTTCTCAAAAAATGGAGGAAATCTCGGTACTGATGGTTCTGTTTCGTTCCTTTTCAGGCACTGTTGTCAATTTATTTTGAAACCGGAAATTGACGAGGAATCATTAATGGAAATTGTTTTGGATGTTGGTGCAGATGACGTTATAGTTTCTGAGAGCAAATATATTGAGGTTTTAGGTGAGCCTAAGTATTTTACTTCTATCCAAGACGCCTTAATTACTCGCAATTTAATTCCGGTATTTGCAGAAGTGACAATGAAGGCTTTAAATGAGACACAATTAGTTGGCCAACAAGCAGTTCAAGTTCAAAAGTTACTTGATTCCATTGAGGCTATTGACGACGTTCAAAACGTTTATTCAAATATCCTAATTATAGAGGGATCAGATTAATGAAGGTTTTAGTAGTTGGAGGCGGTGGAAGAGAACATGCTGTCGCATGGAAACTGTCACAGTCACCCCGAGTAAAAAATGTATATATCTTCCCTGGTAATGGGGGTACTGAAATAGAACCTAAAATTGAAAATGTGAACCATGGAGCAAATTTTAATTTAGATGGTATTCTTGGGTTTGCAATTCAAAAAAAAATTGATATTACTGTAGTTGGCCCAGAGCAATTTTTAGTAGACGGTATTGTTGATTTATTTAAATCTAAAGGGCTAAAAATAATTGGTCCATCGAAATTAGCTGCAAAACTAGAAGGCTCAAAAAAGTTTGCAAAATCTTTTATGTCAAAGTATTCAATTCCGACCGCTAATTTCTGCTCCTTTGATGACAGTAGAAAAGCCAAAGAATATTTAAAAAATCAAAAATTACCATTAGTAATCAAATCTGATGGGCTTGCCTCTGGGAAAGGAGTGTTTATTGTAAAGTCTCTGTCTGAAGGATACTTTGCTATAGATGAATGTTTGGAGAAAAAACGTTTTGATAATTCCAGTGACTCCATAATCATTGAGGATTTTTTGACCGGAGAAGAGATAAGTTTTATCGTTTTGACTGACGGAAAAAATATTTTCCCTTTTCCAACCTCAAGAGATCACAAAAGATTACTCGATGATGATGAAGGGCCAAATACAGGTGGAATGGGTGCATACTCACCGGTTGATATGGTCGACGAGGATTTGTATGACTTAATTATTAAAACGGTAATATTGCCGACCGTTGAAGGTATGAAAAATGATGGTGTTACCTACACCGGGTTTTTATATGCAGGTTTGATGATCCAGCCTGATAAAAGCATAAAGGTTCTAGAATTCAACTGTCGTTTGGGCGACCCTGAGGCTCAGATTTTAATGATGAAACTCAAAGGGGACTTTTTTAACTTGCTTGAGCTATCTGCTGATGGGAAATTAAATGAAATTGAAGAATACGAAAATTTTTGGGATCCTCGCACATCACTCGGAATTGTTGTCTCCTCTGAAGGGTATCCAAAGAGTCCAATAACAGGAAGAGAGGTGAATTTTTCACCGAGTATTAAATTAGAAAAGACCAATCCCAAAATATTTCATGCTTCAACGATAAAAAATAATAATAACGTTCTTACTTCTGGAGGTAGAGTTTTGTGTGTTACAGCGATAGCAAATGATTTAAATAGTGCCAGAAAAAATGCATACGAGGAATTAAAAAATGTTTTTTTTGAGGGAATGCATTACAGAAAAGATATTGCCAAGTCTTCCTCTGCTGAAAAATGAAAACTCTTGATATTTTTGATGTGGCAATATTAGGCAGAGGTGTGGTTGGAAATTTAACTGCACTTACTGCAGCCAAAGCAGGTTTAAAAACTTTATTAATTGGACCGAAGGTAATTTTTCGAAAGAAGAATAATTCACCATCAAGGTCTTATGCTCTTGCTCCGTCTTCAATAGAATTAATAAACAGCCTCGGCATAAAAAAACCTATCGATTCGAATATGCAAGATATCTGCTCGATGGAAATAGTAAACGGAATAGGAAAAATAACTCTTGATGCAAAAGAGGCAAAAAAAAGATACTTGGCTAAAATTATTAACCACGATTATCTGATGGAGCACCTTTACGTTGATCAAAAAATTCCAAATATTTATATTATTGAGAGCAGTCCCGACACCTTAGAATATTTTGAGGTAGGAGAAGAAGAATATGTAAAGCTTAACTTCATAGAGAATCAAAAATTATATAACTGTAAATCAAGATTGCTTATTGGTACTGATGGAGTTAATTCTTGGGCACGACAAAAAGCCGGAATCCTTTGGGGAGTAAAAAACTACAATCAAATGG
>NHHF01000097.1 GCA_002171155.1 Betaproteobacteria bacterium TMED156 | reverse complement strand
AAATGTAACAGGTAATATAAATTTTAAACCTTGAAATAGTTCTTCAGGAAATATGTCCCAATGCGATCTTTTCTTTTTCATTACCACCCCATATATCCTTTGAACAAACATCCTGCAATCACTGTGAACCCAATCAAGTAACCTGGTATCAATACAGCCGGGTGCATCCTTGTCATTATATCTTCGTTGTCTTTTTCAACTTTTTCCCAATATTCTTTTTTATTCATCATCCTCCTTGTGTTGATCAATATTGACGTAATTGTTTATAATATAAAAAGCGACACCACCGCCTATTGTGATAGCAAACATGCCTAGTGCCAACATTCCAAAACCGTGAGCAACTCCCATTATTCATCCTCTTCTGGTTGATATTTGTAAGTCCATGGCGGCTTAAATCTAATAATCAAACAAGCCAAAGCAATAATGGCAATGGCACTTGCTTCATATATCAGCACAGAAGCATCCATTTCCTTACCTTGTAATATTATCAAACGTGCTATGGCCGTCATAGCAATAAACAAAGGCAACGTGATTGGTATTCTATTACTTGCATAGAACACACCAATCATTCCTAGCACCTCTGTGTAAATGAACAACAACAATAGATCTGCTAGATCAACTTTTCTAGCATCTACAATTGCTACCAATTCTTGTGCTGTCGCAATCACTGTCAGTATTGCAATCAAACCTAGCAAACCTTTTTCTATTGTAACAATAACATTGGTTGCTTGTGATTTTATTTTTGTACTATTCATGTTCTCCTCCAGGATCATTTGGTGGTAGGGGTTGTTTGTATGCATTGCCGTCTTTATCTCGCATCATCACATAATTACGACCTCTACCATAACTGTGGTATCCTTTTAAAAAATTAAATGTTTCTGGTGACTTCTCAGCAACTTTAAATGATCCTACAGTTAATACAACTGCGGCAATCAATGCCATATGGGCAAAGGCACTTATACCAAATGCCGTAATNCTGTTTGCAATATATATGGCAAATACACCTGACCATACAAATGCAAGTATNTGCATCACCATATGNCNNACTTGNANATCTGGAATATGTCNNAANGGGTTATGTTCAAANTTCATNACNCCNTTCCAACAATCNACTATAAATTGTCTCATATTTTTTCTCCTTTTTCAAAACCTCTAAATCTCAAAAATCTAGGAAATCGCAAACTCCATTCGTTGTCTGCGTCTTGATTCTTAGTTATAGCATCTGCTCTAACTTCTACTATCTGNCCAATAAGTTTATCCTTACTAGCCCAGAACTCNTCTCTATTATCNTCAGTTAGTCCACTACCAACATTGACTCTAATAAACTTTCCATCGTCAGTACCTTCACAAATAAGAGCACCAAGTTTACCTGNATTTCTGCCTGTGCCTTCTTCTGTTGCTACTACTTCTAATGAAACTTCTATAAAAGGTTTTGCTTTTAGCATGAAATGACTTCTTTTGCTTTCGTATGGTGCATTTCTATCTTTGATCATTATACCTTCAAAACCTTTTTCAATTGCCATTGCATTNTANTNTTTAAATGTTTTTTGTCCTTCTTCAGTATCAAAATTACATTCTACTTTNTCTACNACAAACATNTTACTATCTTCTTTTGCATCTGCAAGTATTTCTTTNAGTTGNTTGTGTCTNTCCCAACAACCTTTTTGTGATANACCTTCTTTNAATTCTTTNAATGTTAGTACNTCAAACAATGCAAACTTGGCATCAGTGGCTTCAACATTATCTTTTCTGTGTACTTGTTTCATNAATGCTTGAAAAGAACTTGATACCATTTCGCCATCCAACACCATTGACTCTGTAAACTTACTTGCAATNGTNTCAACTATTTCTTTTTCAATGTGTCCAAANTTAATAAACTGTTTACCATTACGTGAATACATTGTAACTGCATCTGCTTCAGCATCATATATGGCAAGTACTCTTACACCATCTAATTTGTAATCTAACAGTTTTTCACCTACCAATTTCTTTTCATGGTTNGCAGAATCATGTGCTAACATGCATTTAAAAACTGGTATGGTATAATCTTTGTTTACTTTTTTAACAACATTGTTGATCGTNTTTTCACTTACACCACAACGTAAATCTTTTATAAGTATCCTACGATACCATTTGTTCCATTCTGCATCATGTGATTGTAACATTGCTTCAGCAATAGCATCTCTGGCCGCATGTCCCGTAAGTTCACGTTTTTGTAATTGATCAGTAAGATCACAAAATTCTCCCCAAGAAAGACCTTGTCCATCAATNTCACTTCTTTCAGGAACTTGNTTAACACCAAATGATACCATAGGATCAAGTGCTAGTTTACANCCTTCAAANAAATCAATGTTGTCTTGTTCTGCTTCTCTNTTNATNACATCTTCTTTAAACAATCTTGAATTGTTAGATTCAAGTTCTTCTATGATTGGATATTGTGTTGTTATTGACATAATTTATCTGCTACCTCTCTGCTNTGTTTACATTTNCCATGATGTGCGAAACCAATACAANNACANACAAANCCNTNNTNTGTCATTTCNACNNCATAGGCATTNCCTGTTGANCCTGTNATNGGCCATTCAACTCCNACAAAAGGATGATTNNTAAAATNAATNTCTTGNGGTNTATANTATNTTGGTTTATATTTNTTCTTCATCTTTTTCTANNGGTGTCATAAAATTNGGACATCCATCATCTGTACAATATTNTGGGTTTGGTTCACAAANTGCATCNGTNTGNAATTCTAATACCAGGTAAAGTTACGTTTATAGAATTAAATTTTTCTTCTTCAATCATACATTNTTCCATNGTNNCTANATGANNNAGTGAAAGAAAATTCTTTTNNNTCCATNGTNTCAGTTGGAACAATNACAAACCANATTGTNAATAACCATTCAGCCATTATNNTTTNTCTCCTGTAATATCAAATGCCCATTGNTCCCATGGTTCAGTTTCAGTTGCTTTTANNAANNTTTTANCAACTTTGTAACCTGTNAATGTTTGCAANGATTCTAAAATTGTTTGNGCTANATCTTCATTAATGTAATCNCACCACATAGTNCCATTTGANAACCAAGGTTCNATTTTNTCTTGATGTTCAACTGCTACATCATANTTTACTTGATCNNTTGCCATTCTTTCAAAAGCCATTANTTGTCTCCTATTCTTAGAACTTTNATTCTATTNACAATAGTTTCTTTACCACCATTGTATTTGTTNANTTGATGATCTTTAACGTATGCACTAATTTGCANATTNGCNCCAACNACAATCCCGTCATCTTCTGGATTGCTTGGAGTAAAATGTTTTAGAATACTGTTGCCTTGCATAAAACTTACAATGTATAAACCTTTATGTGGTAAAGGTTTCACCATTTCAACCGTAACATCAAATACATTACGTTGTTTAACTTTTCCTACAAAAGAACTCTTACTAGCCATTTTTTCTTCTTTTTCTTTTCTAGCTTCTTTATCTAAAGTTGTTTTGAAAGTGTGAGGTAATGATGCAAGTATTCCAATGTCTCTGGCTTTTACTTCATCACGTGCAATACAAGATAGAACTGCTTCTTGGAAATTATTTTGCTGATCGCCAAGTCTAAAAAGTAACAATCCTTGATAATGTTCAATAATTTGTGTAGCTACTGTCATATCAGCCTTAGCAAATTTAGGTTTATCTTTGGCAAGTTCTTCAATTACTCTTGTTTTGTTAGATTTACGTTCACTATAATCAGCTTCAGTTGTTTTAACATACCCGTGCTTCTTGTAAACTGAATTTGCAACTGCTAATGCTAGTTTTGTGTTATATTTTACTTCAATTTTACCCATTTTCTATTCCTTGTTTCTATTATTATAATTAATATAACATAGATTAGGAATCTGTCAACCAGAAATATAGATAAAAAAATGTAATAAAATCAATGGTTTAGTGATTTTTAAGGAACTAAATCTGCCTTTTTCTGCTAATATTATTTAAAATAATAGCATATAATATAAACAACTACTTTAACGTTGATTTTGCTAGTTTTTTCAACGTATCGTGGTTTGATTTATAAGGAGTAAAATAAGACAACTGATCTTGTAGAGTGCTTGATATTTCAGTACTTGAAGATATCCAACTAACTACTTCACCTTGTTCATGTTCTTCAGGATGATAATAAAATCTGTTTTGTTGTATGGCCTCTTTTATATCTACGAAATTGTGTATATATTTAGAGAAAAATTTCCCTTTGGTATCTTCTTCTTGTATTTGATCTAATTGTTGTAAGTTTATAATAAATGCTTGTCTGGCCAATTCGCTGTTTTGCTTTATTGCAAATCCTCCAACTGGACTGTCCATTTTAAGCAAATTAAAATAGTTGGGGACTTCATTGTTTTTCCAAACATATCCCCCAAACACAATTAATACTTTTTCAAAACCTTGAGTCTGTAAATTTTTTAAAAATTTTAAGTCATTGCTGAAAGGTTTTTTAGTAACCACAATATTTTCAAAATTATTATCAATCATGTTTAAGACTGTCATTGTCTGCATCCAGTCTGTTTGTTTTTTTAATACTCCCATATCTTTATTCCACACTGCATAACAAGTTTTATTATCAGGATTGTAATTAAAAATTGTTTTTGTTTTAGAATAATCTAAGTTGATTGTTAGTCTAATTAGTAGACTATTCCTTTCAACTCCTAATACTGGCTTGTGCCAAGAATTATTATTAGATACCATTACGTAACCATTATTAGGTAAAAACTTTGTTGTGTGTAATATTTCTTTTTTATTGTTTACAAATGATGTACCGTACTGTTCTAAAGAATTATTAGTTGGCAAATATACTTGTAATGTTATTGTTGACAGCGAATCTTTTTGATCAGAATGTGCTTGATCAATCTGATGTGGATACTCTGTGTGGAACGTTACTGTAATGTCACTTATATCGTTTACGTTTTCATAGTTAAATTTTTTAAGTAAACTTTCTTTTATTCCTTTTGTTTTTATAAAATCTTCTAAATGTTTATAAAATATATCATGATTACTTAAATTTTCAAAAGTAACAATTGAAGGATCACTTCCATCGATAGGATAATCTTCATGTGCATGAGATTTTTTATATTTTTCAATATCACTTGAAATTTTTGTAAAGTGTTCATGAGAGAAAAAGTTATCAAAGTCAAATGCTATTACATGATCTTTGATTTGATCTATCTGTTTTGAGTTTTCAATTTTATTTTTTATATAATCAAACATTTTAAATATTTAGTTGGTATCCCCTAGGAGAGTCGAACTCCTCTTTTCAGGATGAAAACCTGATGTCCTAACCGATAGACGAAGGGGACAAAACCATTTACTTACTGCCGTACTTTATGTCCATCTTGGCTTGACTGTACGCATAGTACACCACTCCAAGTGTTACAGTAAATATGATCCATACAACAAATCCATATTTTTCATCGCCCATTGCTTGGCCAATTAGCTGTCCTGCTTCTATTCCAATCCATGCAAATGCTACAATTGAAAATACAAATATCAGTGCTGTTAATAGATGTTTAAAAAAGTATTTCATCATAGTAACCTCTCTTTTTAAATTGTTAATTCGCTTACTATAATAACATGATAGTGTGCAATGTCAAGTATTTTTTATATCTACAGAACGTCTTTTAATAAAGGTGCAACATCTACTAATGATTGGTTTCTTGATTTATCTAACCATTCTGTATATTCAACAAATTTTTCATTGTGCTTCGTCCAATCTTCTGCCATCATGTAATTTATTAAACCTTCAACTTTATCGTGTTTAATCCATGGTTGCAAACGTTTAGCCGCAATTTGTTTTAAATTTTCTGGTAATACTCGCACATTTAAATAATCTGGATGATTCAAAATATTTAAGTAAGGAAAATATCCAAACTTTGTAGTATACTCAAATAATTCATGGATATCTAATACATTATATATTTGTATTGTTGTATGTACCTGTACTCTCATTTTACCTTCTTTTTCCATTTCATGAAAAGCGGATAAGTTTTTATGTACTGATTTCCAATTTGTAGGAAATCTAATGTATCTATTAAGTTCATCAAATCCATCTATTGATGCGTTAATTTTTATTTTCTTAAAGTGCTTCCAATACTCAACCATTTTAGGAGGTATGTTTGTTAAGTTTGTATTATATTTTAAAACAATGTCTTTTGCTTTATTCATTGCAATACATTTATCAAATAATTTATATTGTTCTAGTGCTAATGTTGGCTCACCTCCGGTTAAGTATATTTCTTCTACACTATCAATGATTGTCATTAAATGCTCCCATAATTTAGGATTACGAGGCCAATTCATATCAGTTAATCTTGTTCTTTCTTCTTGATCAATATCTGATCCATCATATGACGTTAAGTTATTCCATTCCTCAACCCACTGGTTACTTGCCCATGGATTACACATACGACATTTTAAATTACATAGATTACCTAGTCTTAGATCAACATACACGCCTTTTAATGGTGCTTCTCCATCTGGTGTAGTACTTGATAGTGCTTCAGCTATATGATTAGAATATTGATCATTGTAGCTTTGTCTAGCAGATTTTACGCCAATTGCTTCTTCTCTCCAACAACGTACACAAACTTTTGGCTTCTCGCCATTTAGCATTTGTTGTCTTATTTTTTTATAATCTGGTGAATTCCAAACAACTTCCGGTGGAGTTCTGTGTATTTTGTATTCTTTTCCGTTTTCATCATGTATAAAATTTTTTCCAGGCGTTGAGTTACAACAATATCGATAATTGCCGCTCGAATTGGTAGCGATATGCATCCATGGTAATATACAAAATGAATCAGACTGTTTCATACTTTTCTTTGAATAGCTCTCTTAACTGAGGTACAATTTTTTTAACATCTGTTTTTCTAATCTCGTCTAAATCAGTTGTAAATTGCACAAACTCCTTTAAGTACTTTTCTTTTTCCTCTACACTATAGTAATTATCATTATTTAATCCATTAATTATGTTTTTGAAGCCAATACTTCCTTGTGCTTTTTCATTTTCACTGTATTGCCACCAATCATTTAATGGTAACTGTTCATCAACTAAAACTTCCTTTGCTTTTTGCTTAATTTCGCTGGGTAAGACATGAAAACTTAAATACCTTGGATTTACAACAACATTTTTGAAGTATATTTCATTTGTTGGCTTACGTATTTTTAAATACCATTTCCATATATTTGCTATATCAAAAATGTTATAAGCCTGTACCGTTACTGTATAAATTATCATTGTATTTGATAACTTATTAAAGTTTTTAATGTTATCTTCTAATTGATTTATTGTAAAATTATCTCCTCCTCGTATGTATTGATATAATTCTCCTGTTCCTTCTATACTAATATGTAACTTTACCATTTTAAAATGCTTTGCAATATTATGTAATCTGTCGTTAAAAATTGTACCGTTAGTATTGATATCAAGTATAACATCTTTAGCAATATCCCATTTAATAAATTGTTCCATAATTTGATAGTTCTGCTCTTCCATTAATGGTTCACCACCAGTAAGTTTTAAAAACTGTAAATTTTTAAAATGTTCTTTCTTTTCTAATAAATTTTTAATAATATCAAATTCTAGTTTTTGGTATTCACCAATTTCTCTATCTGGCATCCAAGTAGGAAACTTTTGTTTTAATTGTACTTCGTCTTTTATCCACGTACTTGATATTAACCCCGAACACATTCTACATTTTAAATTACACTTATTTGATGGATTGATTTCCAAGTACCAAATATCTGGTTTCGATTCAACTTCATATGTTGCCTTTTGAATTTGTTCTGGTTCAAAATTACTATAAAAGTACTGACGCCTTGAGCTACCACTTGTTTCTTCTTTTTTAAAACATTTTCTACATATTGGATTATCAAATTTATTATCATGCCAACTATTTCTTAAGTTGACTGCTTTATCCAAATACCACATTTCAGATAATGTATTTTCATACAGACTGCCATACGGCTGAGTAGCAACCGCATCAGCATAAACATTTCCTGTCCAGTCAATAGTAAGACTGTGCCATGGGGCAAGACATTTTTTACTGATTGTCTTGTGCCAATCCCAATCTCTATCAAAATACTTGTTATCAATCATTAAAAATAATTTTCCTGTTTTCCTTTACGTCTTACATCTGATGTTAAACAATGAACTCCTCCATCCCAGAAATATTGATGTCTGAATTTCCAATATATCGGTGTAACTCCTTGCTTTTCTAATTGTGCAAATACTTCTTTATCTGTACCTGTACAAATAACTTTATCTTCTGATATGCTTAATACATTTACGTCAAACACTGTTTCATCAACATATCCAATCCAATGTGATAACCAACGTTCGATGTAATCTTTGTAAAATCTTTGCTTACGTGTTGTTTTAAAATCTTCTGGAAATTTTGTACCTGACTTGGCAACAATGCAATCCCATGATTTTAATTTTTCTGGTAACCATTCTGGCTTCCATGTTAATAATAAACCTGGCTTGATTAATGCAATTTTTCCGTCAACATGTCCACCAACTGGAACTTCGTTAAATTTAAATTCAGGCAATTGTTTCTTATACCAATCAAGTCCTTGTTCGGTACCTTTACCTTTTTCAGGATCTTTTTGATTTGATTGTGAATGAAATATATCTTCTCCACACTTTATTAAATTTGCAGAATGAAATAATATTTCTCCATTGCGATAATAGTCATGATATGTTTTGTGGTTCAATTGTGGCTGTGGCATAGATATCCATTCTGCACCATATGAATTGTATTCTTTTAAAATATCACGTGAACATAAAGTTTCTAAAAATCTTGAATGGTCTTTTGTATATGCTTCAATTATTTTATTTCCAAAAAATCCAATTAGATCCCTTGGTTGCAATGGTTGATTAATGTATTCAATACTAAATTCTCCTACATTATATTTTTGCAAAGGATTATGTAACGGTTTCGGTCTTTGTACAATAACACTTTCTTTTTTTAATATATCTGCTAATACTTCTAAATCTTCAGCTGTTTCTGTCAATACTCGTTTCAATAAGTCTTTTGCTTCTTGACTAAATTTATCACTGCTGTCAAATGTATTTGCATCATAAGGCGTTCCAACAATAACTTCTTCTAAAGGTTGGAATTCTGAATATGTTGTTACAAGAGGTTTGTCTCCAAAAAAATCATTATAATTATTAACCATTACTTTTCAAACTCCCCACTATCATAATTACTATCACGGTATCTTCTTTTAACTATTCCATCATAATATTTTTTATTCCATTTATCATAATATTTTGTGTTTTGGTGTATCCATTCTGATTTTTCATTTAAATCACTTAACACTTGTAATTGTATGATTGCTAACCCTTTATTCCCTGATCCTAATCCGGCAACTGGACCTTTTTCTGTTCCAACTGATTTTTGTTTGTCTTGTGCTTTGTAAGAAGTGTATATGTATAAATCATTTTTTACTGCATTTTTTTGATTTTTGTTTTCCCATTCTTCAAGCTGTTCTAACGTATAATCTTTTGGATCTGCCATTAGCATCACTAATTGTTTTCCTTTTGGATAATTTTGCATTTTTAAATTTGCTTGTTCAAATAAATCTTTTTTTGTCCAAACAACATCAATTTCATTTCTTTTAAATCCTANTTTTGCAAATGGACAAATAGCCATCCCATCGAGCTCTGGTCTTGACTTTGTGACATGATCTTTCATGTCTTTCCACTTTTTTTCTAATTTAGATTGTTCCACCATCTGCAAGTTCTTTTTCTAGTTTTTCATCTATACTTTCACTTGCTTCTGCTTGAACTAAAGTGTCTTTTGATTCATCTAACAAATCAGACATTTCAGGAAAAACTTCAGCAAAGTTAGTATTTCGTTGTTTATCAAATTTTAATATGTATTCTCTAAATTGAGGCATACGTTGTGACCAATCTTCACTCATCATAAACTTGACCATACCTTGCAATCTTTTAATACCATAATTTGCATTCATAAATTTTTCCTTGGATGGTGCTCCTGACATTTCCCAATTTTCTTCTAACCAAGGATAAAAATTTTCATATTTTTGTTTTACTTTATCTTTAAACCATTGTGGAAATATTTTTACATTTAAATGTCCTGGCCAATANACAAAATGATANTTNATCATTCCTGCACCAAANGGCCATATATTAATTTTTTTAAAATTTTGTTGAAGTTTCCATTTTATGAAATCTGGTACGTAATAAATGTTCAAGGCTTGTACAGCACATGCAACAGTAACTTCGACGTTGTCTCCTGTGTTATCTAATACATGAAATTGTTTTACTGTGTGATCCCATTTAGATGGAAACCTTATATAGTCATTCATTTCACCGATTGAATCTACCGAATAATGAAATATTACTTTTTTAAAATGACTCCAAAGTTCAAACAATCTTGGTGGCATTTCTAATCCATTAGAATTGTATCTTAATTCAATTTGTTTAGCATATCCGCGTTTAATAACTTCTTCTAGTAGTGTATAGTGTTCTTCAATAATAGTAGACTCACCACCTGCAAAATATAACTGATACATGTGAGGTATTTGATCATACAGTTGATCCCAGAACTTTGGGTTATCTTTGTGCCAGTTATAGTTAGCACCATGTTGTTTACCTTTGTTATCCCAACCCATTGTTTGTTTTAGATCTTTGTTTTCAATAGTAGGATATACATCTAACCAATCCTTTACCCACAATGATGAATCATGTGGTGAACACATAATACATTTTAAATTACACTTAGATCCCATACGCAAATCTAAGTATCTAATCTTAGGTGGTATTCCACCGTCTTCTGCTGTTTCACCAACTATTTCATCAACAGAATATATGCTTGTCCATTTGTCTGTTTCCCATTGACGTTTACTTAAATGTCCTGCCGCTTCTTCTTTGTAGCACTTTAAACATGATGCTGGCATTTCTCCATTAAGCATCTGCTTACGAACATTTTTCATATAGTCATTGTTCCATGCTTCCATTAAATTTGAATTATTTAGATTAGCTGGGGCACCACTTTCAGTTTTTAACACGCCTACTTGCCCGCCGTGTTTTTTGTCATTGGTTGCACCTACTGATGATGCGTTGGCTGTACAACAAACTCGCATGTTACCGTCTGGTCTTGTTGATAAATGCATCCAAGGTAAAGCACAAAATGTTTTTGATGGTAGATTATTTTTAGTCATTTTATATATTTACCTTCCTACAGTTGCGAAGTTATCTTCAAATTGTGCACCAAAAGGATCAAATTCTGTACCACATTTAACAGAACAAACTTTTAATTTTCCGTCACCGCCTGAACATGATTTCTTTTTCCAACTTGATTTTATATTATTAAAAAAGTCACCTTCTAATACTTTTTTAAATCCATGTTGCAATACAGACAGTTCTTCAAGACCGCCCGCTTGTTCTATAAATCTGTAAATTTGATTTTCGCCTGGCTTTTCCCACCACTTGTACATCTGTCCTGCTACCCAGCAACATGGCATTAAATGTCCAGAAGCACTTACATATACGTTCATGTCTTTTAATACTTTACAATCAATGTGTGCTTGATCATAATAATTATTCATTGATCCGTATTTTTCTACAAGTGGATCTAATTTTTTAAGAGCTTTGTTTACATACTTTTCATCTGGCTTTGTAAGTTTTTGTGTTTCTTTGCCTTTGCGATTCACACCTTGGTGTTCATCTTTACCTTGTGCTTTTACGTTGCTAAAAAATCTACCAGTTTTTTTACTCATAAATTTTTCAAAACCCATACGTTCTGATAATTCTTTTGCTTCTTCTACTTGATGTTGATTATGACCAAATATTAAATAATCCCATCTTGCTCTACCGCCT
>NHHF01000096.1 GCA_002171155.1 Betaproteobacteria bacterium TMED156 | reverse complement strand
GGTGGAAATGATACAAGTGGTAATCAGGTAGGTGAAAATGATGCTGGTGAATATCATGCTGGTGGAAATGATACAAGTGGTAATCAGGTAGATGAAAATGATGCTAGCGTAAATGATTCCAGTGGTAATCAAGGAGTCAGTGAAGATAACGTAAATACAGAAAATTCCGAAGATTTAAAAGATTATGGTGATGCGGATGATTATAACGAAATGTCACCTGATAATAATGCTGGAAACAGCCAAGACAGATTTAGAGAGGCTGAGTCAGATTCAGGAGAATGTCCAGAGGGAAATTTAAATGCTCAATGTGAGCAAAAAACTGACAATATTAATAATTCCAATATAAAAGAAAATGAAGATTTGATAAAATTCGATAATTCTTTCGCCGAAAAAGATGATATTGCAACCGATGAAGTTTGTGAAGTAAATCCAGTATTGTGTTTAGGTGACTTTTCTATAGTTAATGATAATGATAATGAGATCTTTGATCCAAACGTATTTTTTGATGATGGAATTGATGAATATAATCAAAATGAATTTCATAATGATGTCATAGAATCAGAATTTGATACTGCGGACTTTTTTAGTGCAATTAATAACTCTGGCTTGGCCGCTGATGAAATTACCTCAACTTTCAAACAATTCGATGATTCCGACCGTTTTATAGAATCTGCTAATTTGGCTAATGAACTTGGATTTGAGTTAACTGAAGTGGCAGATGTAATGGGAAGAATTGATGAAGGAACTTTTGATTATGCTGCAAATTTAGCCAGAGAATTTGAATCAATAGATTCATCTGAGTTTTTTGAAATGGCTGGTAAAACAGATATGTCGACTCTCAATAACTTAGCTGCCTTTGCAGGTGAGGGTGAAAGTATCATCGAAATTTTTGATGGCGCTGTAGATGAAGCTTTTGATTCTGTCAGAGCAATTGGAAATATAGAAGTTCCATCAATAGAAATGGTTAATATGCCCCCTCAACCAACTGGTATTGGTGATTTTGCTGACTTTGGTGATATTGGTGAATTTGAGGCTCCACCACCAAGTGACTTTGTAGCTCCTTCATCTGCGGAGTTTGGTGAGATACCCCAGGAGGATTTTGGTGCTAATTCTCCTACCAGCGATTTTGGGGATATTCCCGAAGGAGATTTTGATGTAGGGCCTCCTCCTGGTGAAATTGGAGAAATACCTCAGGGTGAATTTGATGGAGGACCTGCTCCTGGTGATTTTGGAGATATTTCTGAAGTAGACTTTGATGGAGGACCTCCTCAAATGATGGATATGGAATTTTCATCTGATGCACCTCCAACACCTGCAGATATTGCAGCTATAGAAAAAAAATTTGGTGATGACGCTGGATTTGGTGACTTTGATGAGATTGTTCCTGAGGGACAAACTGTTGGTGAAGGAGCAGAATTTTCACCTGACGGTGGTTCATCTGATGGAACACCTCCTGATCAAGGATTTGATGAATCATCGCCAGAAACTAGACGGGACGGGACTCCTGGGGAGGAAGGACCAGACGATGGGTCTGTTGGAGATGGTAGTTTGGATGATGGACCTATTAGTGATGGTCCTGATGATGGACCTGTTGGCGATGCTGGTGCAGAAGATGCATCACCTCAGGATATCGGCGTTGATGGGGGAACTGATGGGTCTGTCAACGAGGTAAGAACTGATGGTGTAGAATCTGAATCTAACCCTGAAAATGCTGCCGATGATATCCCTACTCCTGCAGCAGATTCTTTACCTATTGCTGAAGATACTACCCAAAATGAAGTCGCCACTTCAGTTGCACCTCCTTCAATTAGTGCAGATGCGGCCCCCCCTCCTCCTACTCCAGTATCGCCCCCTCCTCCTTCACCGGTTCCTGTTGAAAAGGCCCCTACACCAGTTGACACTGCAGATGTGGGAGATAAAACTCTTGCTTCAGTATCACAACCAAAACCTCCAAAACCAGCTCAACAAGCTCAATCAGCGTCAGTCAAAAATGTTGAGGTTGTTCCTGGAAGTCCTGTAAATGTTCAGGTCCCAATACCTACCAGGCCTCCATCGGGAATAACTTCTTCAATCAAAATCCCGAGTGTTGGTAATAGTTCGAATTGGTAACCAATGAGACGGCATAAAAAAATTTCACGCAACATTTTCTTTTTTATATTTGTCATTTTTTCTGCTGGTATTTATGCACAAGATAACGAAAAAACTTTTCAACAAAATTTACTGAGTAGCATGTTAGATGAGAAATGTTTAGCCAAACCTAGACCTGATGTTATTGCTGCTCCTGGTTTGCCTCAAGATAAACTTATCTTCTGTGATAAAAATCTGGTGGGTTCTGTAACTTCTACAAAATTATATGAAAGGGACTCTAATCAGGAAAAAAACAAAGTTATTTTTGAAATATATAATTCAAGTGCACAAGCTCAATTGATAAAAAAAAGGCTTGAGTGCTCTAATAATCTGGTCTCACTAAAAAAAATCAAATGGAAAAAAGCTTTTGGTATAGGTTGTAAGTCTAAAAATGGAGGTTGGCCTCACCTACTTTTATTACTTCCTCGAGGCAAAACTTTATACATTGCAGATGGATCACCCTCTTTGATGCCTACCTTAATTTCATCAGTTTATCCTAGAAGAAAAGATCCTGCATTGAAATCAGTTTATGTCGAAATTTTACGAGATATTTTTGGAGGACCTGTACCGTTAGCTTCATCAACAGATCTAAAAAATTTTAGCAAATTACTTAATGATGCCAGAGTTGCTAACACACAAGGAAGGTACAGCGACTCTGAAACACTTTTCAGAAAAGCTTTGGATTTGCAAACTAAGTTATTGAATAAAAATGATATTTCTATTGCTGAAACACTCCTCGATTTGGCTCTAAATGTTAGCAATCAAGGCAAAGATGAGGAAGCACTAGCTCTTTTTAGAAGAGCAGAACCAATAATTCAAGTCTCTTCAAGAGATGCAGATCGTGCAAGATTTGCATCATATCAGGGATATCATGAGGCAAACTTTAGACGTTATGAAAGAGCCTTACAATACGCATCCGGGGCAGTAATGGCATGGAGAAAAATATCTGCCAGTCCAAATTTGGATTTAGCAAGTTTGTTTGGTGATGAGGGAGATGACAGCGATCCTAGAGCTTCAGATAAGGGGGAACTTGCTCTTGCTTTGAATCTTCAGGCTAATATGTCTTTAAGAGTTGAACAGTTAGCTTTGGCACAAGCAAGTGCCTCAGAGGCACTTCAAATTCTAAAGGATACAAAGGGCCTTCCTAAATGGTGGATTGCCGATGTATTACTTACGCTTGGAAAAATTAGCTCAGCGCAGGGAAGATTGTCGGCTGCTGAAAAGTTCTTGACCGCAGCTCTCGCTGAAAAAGGTTTAGCTACAGGAGATGGTCCACAATTGATTCCTTTTAGAGTTGCACTTGCAAAAGCTTATCAAGTAGAAGGTATGAATACCTCATCCATTATTACTTACAGACAAATATTCAAAAAAATTAATACTTTTCCTACAGGTTCCAAAGTTAATTTACGAAAAGAAGACATTATTCCTTTTGCTCTAGCCATAACAAACCATGCAAATACATTAAAAGATGATACAGAAATACAAGGTTTATTTAACGAAGCATTTGATGCTTTTCAACTTTTAAGACCATCTGTCGTAGAGCAAACTGTCAATAAAGCATCTGCTAGACTTGCGATCGACAATCCTGAGCTTTTAGATTTAATAAACGAAATACAAATAGCTGAACGAGAAAAAGATGCGGCTAACATTGAACTCTCATATGAAACATCTCTTCCAGATGACCAAAGAAGTAAATTGATTGAGGATAAATTAATTCTTAAGAAGAAGATTGCTTATGTGAGAATTCTTCAACTTAATCAAAAAATAAAGAAAGAATTCCCTGGTTATTCAAAACTAACAGCGCCAAAAACATTGAATATAGTAGAATTCAGAAAAAGGCTTGCTTCAACAGAGGGGGTCGTTTCTTTTATTACCGGAGAAAAATCCTCTTTTGTTCTCTTACTAAGAAGAGATGGAATTTTTGTGGGCCAAATTAATGAAGGTGAAGACTCAATTTCTGAATCAGTTCAAGAAATTAGGAAAGCATTAGTTATTCAAGCTGGATCCATAAACGAGTTTAACCAAGAGTTATCTTATTCCCTTTATGATAGGCTTTTTAGTAGCATCAAATTTAAGCTTCAAGATCTCAACCATTTGATTGTTGTTCCCAGTGGTCCCCTAGCTAGTCTTCCATTTGCGCTGTTAATTGAAAACAAACCTCAAAGTGAATTAAATTCGGATGCATCTTGGCTAGTGAATAGAGTGGCCTTATCACACTCGCCTTCACTTAAGACTTTTTATTCTCAAAGAACAACAGCTCCTGCAGTTAAACCAAAACTAACGTTATTGGCATTTGGAAACCCATCTCTTAAAGGTGTTTCTAAATCAAAAGAACCAAAAGACAATGATGACCCTAGTTCTGCATTGGCTACCAGTTGCAGACAACCTGGTCCTGCTCCTGCTGATTTAATTCGATCTTTAGCGCCCTTACCCGACACAGAGAAAGAATTGAGTAAAGTTGGAAAAATACTATCATCAGATAAATCTCCTGCAGTATTGTTTTCAAAAGATTTAGCTACAGAAGAGACTTTGAGAAAACAACCTTTAAGTGATTATAAAATTATCTACTTTGCCACTCATGGATTGCTCCCTGGTGAGCTTAAATGTCAAGCGGAGCCAGGTCTAGTTTTGACTCCTCCAACCTCTTCAACTAGCAGAGAAAATGACGGATTATTGGAAGCAAGTGAAATAGCAAGTTTAAGAATTAACGCGGATATGGTTGTTCTATCAGCTTGCAATACAGCTGGAAACGGAGGCAAATTTGGTGGTGACTCTCTCTCTGGTTTAGCGGAAGCTTTCTTTTTTGCCGGAGCAAGGAGTCTGGTAGTAAGTCATTGGCAAGTTCCTTCTCAATCTACTGCAAAGCTTATGACTAATATGTTTGAGTCCCTTGGTCCTGAATTAAGTGCAGGGTCAGCACTTTCTCTTAGAACTGCACAAAAAAGTCTCATCAAAGTTGAAGAAACTGCTCATCCATTTTTTTGGGCGGCTTTTGTTATAGTCGGTGATGGCATAGACGAATCGTGGTTACCACTCCCAAAAGAAATACAAACTTTTAGCGAAGATCAATCATAATTTAATCAATTATATGGAAAAAATTTTTTTATTGTTTTTTTGTTTCTTCTTTCCTATGTCCTCTTATGCTCAACTTGTTGTTTTGCAAGCAAGAGGAGGTGGATTTAAAGTAGGTCAATCAATTTCTCCTGAAAAAACTATTGTCCTAAAAGAGGGTGAAAGAGTTACACTAATTGGAGGCGATGGTAAAAGTACCACCCTAAGAGGTCCTTATAATGCCCCTCCTCTAAAACAGGGGTCATCATCTAAAGCTGACCCATCAAAAGCACTAAGTTTGTTAATAGCAAGTAGGGATGCAAGAACCAGTTCAATTGGTGTAATAAGAGCAGGAACTGATGCTGTTCAAACACCTGACCCCATTGCTATCGATGTATCTAGAGGAGGACCAAGATGCCTTTTTCAAGGCAACAAACCTGAGTTTTGGAGACCGAATAGTTCAACAGCAGAAAATTTTGTAATGTTTCCTGTTGATAGATCTTGGAGGGCCGATTTAGTTTGGAAGGTAGGACAAGACAGATTAATAATGCCTGATTTAAGTAAATTTGAAGGAGTAACTACTGTATTAATTAACTTTGATCAGCAGGAACATGCGATCAGTTTTAATGTTATTCCAAAGAATATTAAAGATGAAGTTGTTCTAACTGCATGGATGTTAGAAAAAGGCTGCATTCAACAGGCAAACGCCCTTTTGACAGAATTATCAAAAAAAATTAGGTCAGATCCCAACGTAATATCAATTGAATAAAAGAAACATTAATAATGAGTGCAAGAAAAAAACAATTCTTTTCATCCATCAGTGTAACTTTTATGGCCACTATTATCGGTGCTTTGTTAACTATAAACTTTACATTTCTCAAAAAATTAGAAATTGCTGCTAAGGATATAAGAGTCACCGCTTTGCAACCACCAGAGGAGCAATCTAAAGACATTGTTATAGCTACCATTAATGAAGAAACTGTCGCAATGTTTCCATACCGGTCTCCAGTTGACAGAGAGTTTTTAGCTAATTTGATAAAAATATTGGAGATTAAAGGAGCCAAAGCAGTTGGCATAGATATCCTTCTTGATTCTCCTACTGAACCAAAAAAAGATCTGATGCTTAAGGAGGCCATAAAAAACTCTAAAATACCTCTTTTTGCAAGTTATACAAACACACCCGAAATAGTAAATGAAGAACAACTAGCATATTTGAATGAGTTTGTTCCTAAGGATAAAAGAGCAGCAGCAAATTTTGCAACTGACCCATTTGACGGAACTGTTAGGTGGATTTATCCAGGCGAGGATAAAACTGGTATGCCTTTGAGTTTTCCTAGAAAAGCAGCTGAAATATCTGGCATAAAAACAAGTAATGAAGAAAATATTTCAATAGCTTGGAGACCAAAGTTAAATCCTGAAACCCCAGCTTTTCCAGAATATCCTGCCCACGCTTTAGGAGTATTACCAGCAGAATGGTTTGAAAATAAAATAGTTTTAGTAGGTGCGAAGTTATCATTAGAGGACAGGCATAGGACTCCTTTTTCTTTGATTGATGACGGATGGGAGGGAAGAATGCCCGGTGCAATAATCCACGCTCATGCAACATCTCAACTTCTTGAAAATAGACAACCATTCGAAATTACTGATAATTCAACCTTTTTAATTTGTTTGCTTATGGCTTTAATAGGTATGGGAATAGGTTTAGCAAAAAAAGGGATTTTTTTTAGTGTTATCGGGGGATTAATCTCTACCACTTTATTATGGGTTATTTCCTTTGTAGGGTTTCCATATGGCTTACCGATGATTCCTTTGGTTGCCCCAACCATAACACTTGCTTTATCTTTGTGGATGATGGATTTAATTATTGGCAAAGCAGAACGACAACAAAGAAAATTTGTTCAAGGTGCTTTTTCAAGATATGTTGCCCCGGCCGTAGTTGATAAATTAGTTGAAAATCCTGAATCTTTGATTGTTAAAGGAGTAAAACAGCAAACGACTTTTATTTTCTCAGACATTGCTGGATTTACGACTTTATCTGAAAATTTAAGTTCTGAAAAACTCTCAACAGTTTTAAATGAATATCTCGATGGTGCCTGTAAAATAGTTTTCCAGCATGGTGGAACTATAGATAAATTCATCGGGGATGCAATAATGGCTGTATTTAATGCACCAATCAAACAAGCTGACCACATTGAAAGAGCAGTAAACTGTGCTTTAGATTTAGATACGTATTGTGAAAAATTTAGAATAAATCAAATTAATTTGGGAGTTCCTCTAGGTATTACCAGGATTGGCGTTCATACAGGTATTGCCACGGTAGGTAATTTCGGGTCTCAGTCTAGAATGGATTTTACAGCTCTTGGTGATACAGTCAACACTGCTGCTAGAACTGAAAGTGTAAACAAATATTTTGGAACCCGCATAGCAGCTACTCAGGAAATAGTCTCTAGTTGTAATGGTTTGTTTTTTCTTCCTATTGGAGATATTGTACTGAAAGGAAAATCTGTTCCTGTAACACTCTTCAATCCTGTAAATGAAAAATTCTATAAATCCGATTTTTCCAAACGTTATCTTGAGTCTTATGAAGCATTAAAATGTGAAAACCAAGAAATCTCAAAAAATGAGATTGAAAGTACAATACTGAAAAGTCGAGCTGCAAATTTAATGCTAAAGCTTTTCGATGATTTTCCTGAGGAGTCATTACCCAAATTTCACGTCAATCGTATTAAAAAAGGTTTTTTAACAACTTTAGTTGTAATGGAAGATAAATAGTTGATTAATATAAAAAAAAGATTGATCTTATTAAAGTTTTTCTTCATTACTTTTTTATTTTTCTCTTTTTCTTTGCAGTCTCAAGAAATAGTAATTCCTCGAGATGCTGACACATCAAGATTACGGCCTCCTAAATTACCGTTACCTGAGACTCCAAAGTTTGATTTAAGAATAGAAGCTCCCGAAAAATCACCTGTTGCAAAAGCAGTTGATGACGTCGAATTTATTGTTAATGACATAAATATTGAAGGTGCAAATTATTATCCTTTTGAAGAAATAATGGATCCTTTTCAAAAATTGATTGGAAAAAAGATATCCTTATCCTCTTTGAGAGTAGCTGTTGAAAAGTTAGAAAATCGATATCGCTCTGATGGGTTTTTTCTAGTCAGAGTTTTTATACCACCTCAAGAAGTTACAGATGGAATTTTTACTATCAAAGTCATTGAAGGTTATATAGAATCGGTTTTTGTAGAAGGTGGAACTATAGCATCAAGGAAAAAAATTGAATCGGTAATGAAAACTATTGTCCGTAATAAACCAATTGATCTGTCAAGTTTAGAGTCAGTATTACTTCTTTTGAATGACCTCCCTGGGATAAGTGGAAGTGGAGTTTTAAGGCAAGGAGACAAAATTGGTTCGTCAGAACTAATAATAACTCTTAACAACTTACCACCAAAAACATTTTCGGTAACGGTCAATAATAGCGCATCCAAAACTATGGGATTATTAAGTACTAATTTAAATAGCACAATTAATAATCCATTTAAATCTGTTGCTAGCACTCTTGGTATTGGCCTATCAGCATCAATCAAAAACAATAATCTCAGAGCGTACAATACAAGTTACTCCCAAGCCATCGGCAATAGTGGTGCGATTTTTAGTTTTGCAGGTTTAATTGCTGATGCTGAGCCAAAAGGTTCACTAAAACCACTAGCTATAGTTAGTAAATCATACTCTTTGGCTCCCAGAATTAGATTTCAAATTGCTCGCGGTAGACTAGAATCCAAATATTTGGAGTTTGGTCTGACTAAGGGTAAAAGTAAAACCACCCTTCAATCAAATGCAATTACCATAGATAAATCAACTGTTGCTGATATTGGTTTTTCTATTTCCAATGATATTTGGTTTAATGGTAATACCAAACTTAACTTTTCACTTTTTCACGGATTGGATATTTTTGGTTCATTTGATAAAACTGCATCTTCTCCGTCAGTAGCAAACTTTGAACAAGAATTTGTTAAGTTTAAATTTACTGCTAGCCATACATATCTTCTTGATAGATTTAATCTAACCTTAAAGTTTAATCTTCAATCTCAATACACAAATGATAAGTTACTAGCTGGAGAGCAGATATCATTTGGTGGACTTTTAATTGGAAGAGGCTATGATGGTGGGGCAATTGCGGGTGATAAAGGATTTGGCATAAGTTTTGAATTAACAAAAAAAATAGAAAAAAATCCACTGCCTATTTTAAAAAAAGTCAATATAGAAATTTACGGTTTTATTGATTATGCTGAGACCCAAATCCTTGCGGATATTTTAAGCAATGTAGAAAGTTCTAACAATTTTTTAGGGTCTCACGGCATTGGAATGCGATTAAGTAGTTCAGAAGGCCTTTCAATTGATTTAATGGCTGCGGAGGCTAGAAACACATTCCCAAGCGCTGACGCAAGGAATAATCCAAGGTACATTTTATCTATAACTCATTCATTTTAAATTAATTCCTTAATAACTCTATTATTTTCATTTTTCAATTTAGTTAAAATTTCAGAGTCAGCGGTTAAAAAAATGAAATCTGACATTGTATTTGTTTTCACCCATTTATATCTATCGTGGTCTGATAGCTTTATTTCTTTTTCATTGGTTGAACAAATATATGAAATTAAATTCACATAAAATTTTGGATATTCTAAAATATATTCCGTAAATTTAAAGTGAATAATAACTCTAATTTTTAATTCTTCAAATAATTCTCTATGCAAACATTCTTCATTTGATTCTCTATTTTCGACTTTTCCACCAGGAAACTCCCATTTTCCTGCATAGTCGCCTTTTGCTCTTCGAGTTATAAGAATTTCAAAATTTTCATTGTAAATAATTCCACATATAACTTTTTTGATGAGTTTCAAAGTGTAATTCCAAAATCTTTTTAAAACAAATAAAAGAAAAATAAATAAATTGCCAATAATATACCTACAGATAAGACCATATTTCCAGAACTTATATTTTTAGTTAAAGATTGACCAAGATCTATTTTTCTGTATGTGGCATAAGTGTATTGTCTGAATTTTATTAAAATAGAATTTAAGAACTTCACCTGAAAAATATATAAAATCAACCTTTTAGCCAAAACTCTATATAACCAATCCAAATCTAGTGAAATTGTTGGTGTTCTCTTTAACCAAGGTAACATTATAAAAAATGCAAAGCCCGCAAATAAAAGTAGTTGCAATTGAAAAACAACGTGTGAAGAGGTATATGGAACATAGTCAACTGAGTATGGAAGAATTTGATACAAATAATTTGGGAATATTCCTATGAATAAACATAAGAAAGATAAGATTAACATCGACAATCTCATATTAATTGGTGGATCAGGAGGTCGCAGGCCAGAATCTTTTTGAAAAAAAACAAACCAAGGAAATTTAATTCCAGCATGAAGAAAAACTCCTGCGGAAGCAGCAGCCAAAAACAACCATATGCCAAACAAATGCTGATCAGCAGCAGATTGAGAAATCATAGACTTAGAGACAAAACCCGATGTGAGAGGAAAAGCAGAAATTGCAAAAGCTCCAATTGTTCCACAGACCATTGTTAAAGGCATAGACTGAAAAAGTCCTCCCAGTTCACTACATTTTCTTCTGCCAGTCATTAGCAATACTGATCCTGCCGACATTAGTAATAATGCTTTATAAATAATGTGTGCAAAAGCATGTGCACTTGCACCATTGATTGCCATTTCAGTTCCGATGCCTACCCCTACAATCATAAAACCAACTTGGTTTACAATACTATATGAGAGTATTCTCCTCATATCATTTTCTAACAGAGCGTATATGATTCCGTAAAAAATCATAAAGATACCGACATAAATTAAAATTTCATTACCAGGAAATCCTCTCAATAATGCATATACGGCAGTCTTAGTTGTGAAAGCAGATAAGAAAACACATCCTGAAAATGATGCTTCAGGGTAAGAATCTGAAATCCATGATGAAAACGGGGGAGCTCCTGCATTAACCAAAAAACCTAGCATTATTAACCAACTATGAACTGAATTAAGTGAAAAGCTTTCAAAGATAATTGAATTAGTTTCAGCTACATGTCCGGTTAGACCACACATTAATAAAACTCCACCACCAAAATGAATCATTGAATATCTGAAACCAGCTTTTTCTGAAAGAGCCGTTTGGTTTGTAAAAATAACTAAAGCTGAGCCAATTGCCATTAATTCCCAAAAGAAAAATAATGTAAAAGAAAAATAAATAAATTGCCAATAATATACCTACAGATAAGACCATATTTCCAGAACTTATATTTTTAGTTAA
>NHHF01000095.1 GCA_002171155.1 Betaproteobacteria bacterium TMED156 | reverse complement strand
GCCATAGCAACCTGCTTGCCATACTCCATGCTCTGCTTAACCTCATCAGATACTACCTGATCTGGAAATGAACTATAAGTATTGTTAATCTTCATTTATTATATTATTTGTGAAATATATCCTTCGTTGTTATACCTGCGTATACCAAGGTTAATGTTATTTTTCTGCACAAGAGGCACAGGTCTATATTTATTTTTGTTGCAAGCCATAATTGCTAAACCAGAACTTATTGAAGCATCGTATTTAGTTCTATTGTTTATATTAAATTGACTCCAATCTTCTAATGTCTTTTGAAAATACATGTTTCCATAACTACCATTTTTTTCTCCTACATGATTTTCTATGTAATATTCAATAGCAGCAGCGTGCGCTTGCTTAATGTCTTCGCTAGAGTTTGGAATACCACCTATTTCTCTTTCAGTTGTTGATAATTTATTTCTCAACTTATCGGGTCTGTTCATACTGAAACCTCTGTAACCTCTTCGCTTTAAATAATAAAGCAATCTTGGTTTATTGTTTTCAGCTAATATTGGCATACCATAAAAAACTAAAGCCATAAGTACGTCTTCAAAAAACAGTTCTGCAGTTTCAGGTCTAGCAACATACTCTAAAAAAAATTGATTAGCTGGAGCATCTTCCATACTAAATTTAGTCAATCCATGTAAAGCTCCTTTACTACCTTTACCATCAACTGTTCCAGAAATATCGTAACTATCACAACCAAAAGCTCCTAAATGTTCATTACCTGGATATTTAACTCCATTTTTTAATATTACTCTGTTTTGTAAACCTCTATCAGGAACCCATGAAACTAAGAACCTACCTTTAGCGTTAGGCATAAAAACAACTTGTGTATCTTTTATACCGTTAACCCACATAAAAGACCCTTGAGTAGTTGATGCTCTATTGTTAATTTCTTCGTTATAATCTATTTGTTGATATATCTTAGTAAGATTAAAAAGACTTTGCTTAGTCTCATCTCTAAATGCGTGCTTTTCAGTTCTTGGAAACTGTCTATAATATTCGTTTAACGCGTCTTGATCATGCTTTAAACCTTCAACTTCGTTTTCCCAGTGTTGGATAACTCCTGTTGTAATTGTGTTATTATCAATTGTTTTGATAGGACTTTTTGGTGAAGTGAAGATAGGTAATCCGAAAGTATCCATGAATCCTTCGTAGTTCCACTCCATAGGTATGAACAAGCTATAGAGCCCAGAAGTTGTTTGTCCGTTTTTATTTCGTTTTGTAACGTTTGAATTATCGTATAATTTTCTAAAGTTTTCTCCACCTTTGTCTAACGCATTTGATGTTGAGCCCATCATACATTTACCTACAATTCTTGATCCTAATCTTAATGTAGTTTTTGTAACTCTCCAATTGTTTAATATATTGTCAGGTCTTTCCCACTTACCACTTTCATCATGAGCTAAAATTTTTAATTTCTCACCATCATAAGAGTTGTCTCCTGTGTTCTTCCAATCAATCGTAGTATCTAAACCATCAAGATCTACGAGTTGTTCATTCGTTTCTAGTTTTCTCCTAGTAAGTTTTGAAGCCGGTACTCTATATGCCAACTCAGTCTTTGGCCTGTCCATACCATCTTGAATCGGTTTAAAAAAGAACGGGTAGTTAACTGATATGGGGACAACTTTATCTGTAAACATTTTTTTGGCATCTGCACCAGACTTGGAAAGTATACCGAATCTAGCGTCGGAAGATATTGTAGCTTGATTGACAAGTTCTGCGCTTGACATAAAAGAGAATCCAGATCGTCTGTTTTTAAGGTAGCACATTCCGTAACATCTTGTATCTGCTTTACATGCTTCCCAAAATATAAAGAAGAGTCTGTTTGAGTCTCTATATTCAGGTGCTCCAATGTCAATTTTTGACCATTGCAAGTACATGTAATGAGTACCAGTAATATATACAGGACTGCCACTATTGTAGAAACTAAAACCTTCTTCTCTACGGGTAAATTCTTTATCAATGTAATCATACCATTTTTCTTTAAAACTTACAGGATATTCCTCCCAGTCAAACCTGGTTTTAATTCTTTGTAATTCTTTCGGATACTCAAACTGTTGCCAGCGTTGTTCCTCTTTTTTTTCGCTTCGTTTATACGGTTCATCGATTGCTGGTAAAGCAATTCTGAGATTTTGTATTTCAATGATCTGCCCAATTTTACCTGTTTTGCTAATTACTACAAAGTCATATTCTATATTGTATCCATAGTCCCATTTCTTATACCTATTTTGCTTTTTAAGTATTTTAGGATTTACTACATCTTTTAATTCTTTAACTAACGTTTGCTCGTAACTCATTTACTTCTCCCTTCTGCAAAGCCTTTAAATGATCTAGAACTTTTATTATCATTACTATTAAGAATATTTTCTTCTTCTTCTACTCTTTGTAATATTTCAAAAGCATCCATTATACAAAGCTTTTTTGTAGCTGCCGCATTTTTCAAACGATCAGCTGCTAAGTCATCATCACCTGTTTCTGTAATTATTTCTTCTTCAGCTACTTTAATTAACTCGTCTACTGCTTTACGCCCAGCTCGGATTATATTCTTTCTCGTTTCCTTCGTGCTCATGAGTTAATGCTATATCATTTGATTTCATACAATACAAGCGCTCGTTATCTATTACAAACTCAAACTCAGAGTTTGGTGTAAACGTAACAAGCATTCCAGGTGTTATTTTAAGAGCTTCTAAAGAACTATTAGAATATTTAACTATACCAACATTAGGTTGTTCTTTTTCTGTACTTAAAATGTCTTTATTTAAAATAGGTTTTACAAAACAATAATCTAAATTACACTTACCGTTGTACATGTATATCTGAGAAATGTTACAAAAATATAAATCATCTTTAAAATACGTACTGCTGTTTCGTTCTCTACCTTTTTGATCATACCATCTTCTGAATAAATTATGATGAACATACACTTTATCACCAACTTTTATACGTGAGCTATAAGCAGCTGGCACCGAAACAACAACTGCCTCCTTGCTCACAAATCGGTGGTTTTCTATGGTGGTATTTATAATAAGTGTTTTATCACCTATTTGTTTTTTATTGTTATACCTTGTAGTTAAAGGTTTTACAATAAAATTATATAAACTTTTCATTAGTACTTTAAGTCGTACTCAACAGCAATAGCCATCTGATTATTAAACCTTTTCCAGGGTAATACTTCATTATTTTTTTTAATGTATATTGAATACTCACCGTTCTGTTCATTGTTTAATATATCACAAATAGTATGACCTCCGTAAACCTCTTGACCTATAGAATAATGCATTGCGTCATTTTTATAATCAGAACCTATACTGATTTTTCTAATATTAGACATTTGCTGGTTCTAGTTTAGGTTCTTCTATAGGAGTTATAACACCATCTTCAAGATTAATGTTAACAGACCCATACTTCTTTTCAAGTTTCTTTTTTAATGAATCAACATCTTTGTGTAGTTGTTTTAATTCATCTAGTTTTAAACTTTTATTTAATTCAATAGATCCTATTTGATTATATAAATTTCCTAATTTACTTTGTTGAGCTATAATATTTTCTAGCTCTTTTTTTGTTATTTTTTTCATTTAATTAAATTTAATTTGTAATTATTATGTATATTGGCAGTCCAACCAAAACATCATTTCAGCATTTTGCTGTGGTGTTGTTCCAACTTCTGTACAAACCATTGTTAACATAGTATCAGCTACGCAAGCTATAGGGGTTCCTGGAGTATATATTACATAAGGCCAAGTTCCAGTATCAGCATTAGTTAAATTAAAAACTCCTCCAAAATTATCTACTAATGTTGTGTTACCCACTGTAGGACTATTTGAAGCACCCGCCCATGAGGCCGGGGGTCCAGCGGATTGAGGATTTAAAGTGCATAATTCATAAGATAATGCATCCGACCCCGCGTTAAGATCAATACCATTTCTACCTGACCATCTCTGTATTATTTTATTTATTTTAAAACTTTGAAATACATATAAAGATCCATCGTCTTGTGAAGTACCCGCACCAGAAGAGTTAACACCACCATTCCAAAACATACCACTTCTTCCCGCTCCTTGTGGAGTTATAGAATATGCACATAAAATAAATCTTGTAGGTAAGTGTAAACCTAGATTTTCTTTAGATATTTGAAGATTATCTACTCCAGTATCAAAACCTACTAAACCATCAAAGTCTGCTAAATTTGTTTTAAGTGTAAAATCACTAAATTTTTCGTTTGCCATAATTATTTATTTAAGGTGCATCTTCTGTTACCATATTATCTTCGCTACCTATAGGTTCTTCAGTTATACAGAAGTCTCCGTTTTCTGCTAAAATAAAAAACGTAGCAGGAGGTGCACCACCACCTACTGGGTTTTTTGATTGCGGTATTGTGTAACCTATACCTATAAACATCTTAGTAAAGTGCTATTAAACCTGAAGCGGTAGTTCCTGAATTAAATACTTTTTTAACTAATATTGGTAAAAAAGATCCTGCAACAACACCTGTAAAGGTAACTTCATTATCACTTTCCATTGTTACTTTTATATTTGTACCTCCGCTAATATTTCCAACGTAAATACAACAGCCTCTTTCTTGAGTGTTTGGAATGTCTATATTAGTTATTGTAAAAGTAGCGTTTGCACCACCAGTAGAAATAGTAATAGTTTCACCTACTAAATATCCACTTCCAACTGCCGCGACTTCAAAAGATGTTATTACACCAGTGTCAACAGTTAGTATGTTTACAGTTAAGCCAGTTCCTGTACCGCCTGTTGTTGCTACTCCACTACCTATAGCATATCCAGTTCCTCCTGATGTTAATTCAGAAACACCACCATCTGCTGCAGATTTGTTTATAGCTCCTGGAACTATTACTACAGCGTCATGAGCAAAAACTCTAGGTTGCGCTTGAAAGTTTCCTTCTAATCCTCTCATTTTATTTATTTATTTTTGTTATTTTTTCTGCGCCTCTAGAACCAAAGTACGCTACATAAACTGTTATTAATAATGTTTTTAATAGTTCTACCCACGCTTCATCTACATCAAATGTAGTGTGAAACGAATCAACTACCATTAAACTAGTAGCAGCAAACGTTAAATATATAAGTGTAAGTGGTCGAGTGTTCTTACTTAACCAAGAATCACTTTTCATATCGCTACTCCACCTACTAGAAATGTTTTGCATTTCAGCAATATCTTGTTCTAATAGCTTCATAGCCATCTCTTTATCTTGTGGCTCTATAGTACTATCACTTGTTATTAAATTTTTTACTATGCCTAAACCACCCTGGTCAGGTAAAAACTCGCCTACTGCGTTTAAAATATTAGGAGCTTTGTCTTTTAAAAAAACTCCAACTTTTGTTTCTTTAAATTTTTTATTAGCCATTATTACCTACTTCTTTTAGTTCCTTGATATACATTTGGAAACTCAGATTGTAAATCAGATAAAGCTTGACTGTTTGCTAAGTAATCATTTAAGTTTACATCACTTTGAGCTTTATAGAAATTGTCTTTAAAATTACTAGGCATATCCCTTAAATCAGTAGTAGCTCCAGCTCCGACTGGATTCGCACTACCTCCTTTATACTTAGTAGTAGTAACTCTCAAGTTGTCAAGATTGTCTAAATAAGGTATATTATCATCGTAGTCATAAGGTGCAAAAGCATAATCTGTTCTATCGCCACTTTCAGGATCCGTATACGATACTTGTCTATCGCCTTTAAAATCTTGACTAAACATATCTCTAAATGGTTTAGTATATGTATTATCCACATCCATTTGGTCTCTTTCTTTTTTAACGTTTTGCAGCTTATTTTTAAAATTTTGATTATAATCTCTTAAACCTTGATTACTATATCCACCTTTATTATCAAAATCACCAGCAAAACTTCTTGAGGTACCCATGTCTTCAATTTTACCTTGCCAATTCTTAACAGCTCTAGAACCTTGATCAAAAGGATTAACCTTACCATCTCCATCAACATCTTGTAAATAATTACCTGTGTTTGTCTGAAACTTTTTTACATCAGTGTCATAATAAAGTTGATTACCTTGTACTTGTTTTTTAGCTTCTGATTCTCCGCTAGGATCTACGTCTGGCTTTTTTGGAGCCCAATCACCGTGCTTGTATCTTTCTTGAAAACTATAATCTCTTCCTTTTAAGTGAGGATAACCTTTAGAGTCATAACCTTCTTTACCCGCATTTTCTGGATTTGGTGGATCTGTTTGAGCTGGTGCTCCCCACATTTTTATAGGACTTTGCATTGAAGAGCCTTTTTCCATTAGTTCCATGGATGGGCCAAAATCTTCATTCATATTGACTTCGTTTTCGTCTAAAGCTTGGAATGGAGATGAAGTATTATCAACTAACATAGGTTTACCATCACTCATAGCTGGTGGTCCAGTTAATTTTTCTTTTTTGGGAGTTAAGTCAAATTTCTTTCTATTTTTTCCAGCTGCGTAAGCAACTTTTTCCCATGGCAAGTTTTGATTACCTTCGTCAAAGCTGTCTCTATCGTAACGCTTACCTTTAAAAGTTACACTTAAATTATCATAATCTAAGTTACCATCTTTCATATCTTTTAAATGTTGTTTCTCATGACTCATAGCTTCGTCCATTAATTCTTTATCATGAACTCTATCTTTATTAACTATTATAGTACCATTTTTATTCGCCTTAGCAACTAAATCTGGATTGTCAAAAGGAACCTCATATATAGGTGTAGATTCAGATGTGTAAGGTGGTTTTATTTTAAATGCCATTATTTTCCTTTTATCGCGTTGTCAATATCAGATATTTCTTCTCCTACTTTTTTAATAGCACTTGCTACATCAGATAGTTCTTTTGCAGTTAGGTTATATCTACGTTTAATTTCTTTGATAGTATCCATAGTCTTTTCGTCTATATCTGTTTTGCTCCATAGTAAATTCCATACGTCTGCAAAATATTGTTTAGTTAATTTCCACATAATAATTTTTTTAACATTTCCATCTTTTCCTAGCTGCCTTACCTCTTTCACCGGTCCAAGACTTTGAACGTGCACAAAAGGACTTTCTTCTTTTAGCTGCTTTACTACCAGGTTTAACTTTTCCAGTTACTGGTGCTGATAAAGTACTACCTGGATTTTCTTTTTTATATGCTGCTCTACCTTTAGCAGTCATACCACCTCCTTCTTTAGCACTAAGAAAATGCCTTCCCTTACCTTTGGTAGTTTTTCTTAGTCTTGCTAGAGGTGATACATCCATTATCTACGTCCTTTTTTACTAACCTCAACTTCTTTAACTATAATAGTTTGTTTTGGTTTTTGATTTTTAATTTCTTCTAACTGTCTATTTAATTCTTCTAACTTACCATCATTTTCTGTACCGTCTTTCATTAAAGTTCCTAAAACGTTTAATTCTTCAAAAACAACATCGTCTACTTGCTCTAGCATTTCAACTCGTTCTTTTAGTTGTATAATCATCTTTTCGTTCCACTCTTCTTTTAACTCATACTCTAAACGAGTCACTTCTATAGGTGGTAATTTTTTAGCTTCTTCAATATCTGCTTGCAATGTGTAATACATACCTACAAAAGAGGCTGTTACCATTATTATCGCTATTACAGTTTTTAAGTCAAGTTGTATGTTAGTGTTTTCAGAGATCTTTGTACTCATTAGTTGCATCAAATGATGGGCATGCTTTATTAGCAAACTCATTGTGTGAATATATAATAGCGTTTGGATACATTGCTTTTAATGTTTTAAGCACGTGTAACAAACCTTCTTTTTGTTCTTGTGTTCTAGTATCCTTCGGAGTCTTACCATCTGCCTCAACGCCTCCGCAATAGCATACACCTATCGAATTTCGATTGTGCCCTTTGCAATGAGCTCCGATTTTAGCTATATCTCTACCTTTTTGTATTTCACCATTTATATCAATGTAGAAATGATAGCCTATGTCTGACCAGCCACGTCCGTCTATATGCCACTTCTTAATAGTGTCAACACTTATATCTTGACCTTCTCTTGTTGCTGAACAGTGTATTATAATTTCTGTAATTTGTCTCATTTTTTACTTTTCAACTTCCACCACTTATGAGCAGTGTAACCTATAGTTACTAATAATAGTATTATCTTTAAAGCTGGCTCTAACCAATCCATACTCGCGATAGTAAAAGAGGTTATATTTAAACAATAAAGTTTAAGATCGTCTATGCCAATCATTTGTTCGCCATTAATACTGCGTTACCTTTGTATTCGATATTATCGATATGCTTAAGCGTAGGTGTAATTGTAGAGTTATTAGAAACCATAGTTCTTGTTCCTAAAGGTTTCATATTACACTTTAATTTTTTACCTGCTGGCTTTTGTTTTTCTCCGTAACTTGGCATAATTTTTATTTTTTAATTATTAATAAATGTGTACTATTATAATCACACATTATCGTACTTTCTTCCGTGTTTTTGTTTATCATACTTCAGATCTCCAGCTAATTTAGATATATGTTTTTCGTCATCTGTCATTTGCCTGTCACTTCCGCCATGCTTAGCATCATATTTAACNTCTCTTTTTAGATAATCCATGTGTGCAGCATCATCTTTTTCTGTAGCTCTAAGGTTTTTAGCAGTAACTTTAGTATGAGCATGATCCATTGAGTGCATACCAGCTCCTTTACTTCTAGCTTTTTGTGCAGCTGTTGGTCCTGATCCAGCNCCTTTCATTTTAGCGTTAGCTACAGATCCTGCTATCTTAGTTGCAGCTTCTTTAGATTTACCTTCTGATTCTAATTTCTTCACTAAACTATCAAATGATGAAGGACCTTTAGCGTTGTACATACCAGGCGCAGCTTCAATAGCTTGCTTTAAATGATCAGGTAATTCATCTTGATCACCTACTAAAGCTTTACTTGGTCCATGATGCATAGACATACCTTGCATTTGATTTTGTCCTTGCATTTGAGTTTGATAAGGGTTGTATTGAGGTGTAGGTGTACCAGCGCTACTTGCTATTGTGTTAAACTGTTGTGCAGTGTTTTCTCGCTGAGCAGATACTTTACTAGGATCTAACATGTTGTTAGGATCATTAGTTAACGTACCACTGTTCAATGGTCTACCACCCATTTGCATTGTACCCTTAGCCGGTGGTGTAGGCTCCGGACTGCCTATTGGATCTTGTTGAGGGTTTACCATCGGAAAACCTTTACCTTTTGTTTTTACTTGTCTCATTTGTGTTCCTTTACTTGTATTGCCTAAAGTTGGACCTATATTTAAGTTTTGATAATACGGGTCGTTTATTCTTTCGTTAAATAATCTTTCTTCTTCTTTCTTTTCTTCTTCTGCTTTTTGTTTTTGAGCTGCTGCTTCATTCATTACAGCTTGCTCTACACTTATATTATCTTTTCTAGCAGATTTATCGAATTTTCTTTTATCTTTTAAAGTAGCTACAACATCNGCAGATTCCTGTCTTTGATCATCAGTAAGAATATTACCTTTATCTTTCTGCATTCTTTTAGCTTCTTTAATGTCTTGTTTTAAATCTTTACGTCTTTCTTTTTCTTCGTTTTTAAGATCTTTATAAGTTTTTTCACTAGAAGGTTCATTTCTATTAGCTAATTCGTCTATACTACCTTTAGGTGGAGTGCCATCAACTTTACCTTCATCTGATGTTCCAGTCTTTACATCGTTAGTTTTATCTTCAGTAACAGTTTCTCCATCTGCTGTTTTATTAAGTATATTATTTAAGTCAGGCATTTGAAACTGTAAAGCGTTAAAATTACTAGTCCCTTTATTTTTTGGATTTTTAAAACCTGCTGGACCTTCTGATCCGCTAAATGGATTTTTATTTTGTTTATATGACATTTGATCTTTGTTTATCTTGATTAACGAAGCTTATTGCTTTAGCTGTAACCTTCCACGAGTATTTATTATTATCACTCAAATATTTAGTAGGCATATCTTCTTCGCCTAACATAAAACGGTACATACGTGAGATTAGCTGTTTGCACTTATAGGAAACTTTATATATATGATATTTTTGAGTAGTGCGATTTCTTTCTCTCCACACCTTTATCCACTCTTGTTTCAATAATCTGTTCCAGCGTCTGTTGTCCCAGCTATATGAGTAAGTACCTTTTTTAAAATCATCTTTGTTAAACAAATCTATAGCGTCTAAGTATATTAATAATTCTAAATCTGCATCGTTTATACCATACGTTTTACACGCCCACTTTCTAATTACTCTATAGTGTTTAAGTAGATTTAATTCTTTTAAATCTTTTGAACTTACCCTTCTCACGCTATTTACCTTTTCTTGCTTTTCTATTTGATTTCTTTGCTGCTTTTTTATTTTTTCTTATAGATTTTTTATCATCTCTTTTTTCTTGTCTAGCACCTTTTTTAGCTTGGCGTTTTTCTTTGCCTTTTACTCCAGAATCTTTTATAGCTTGTTTTTTGTTTTTGAATTCATCTTTAGCTTCTCCTTTAGCATCTTTCTTAGCACCACGTATTTGCTTTTTATTTTCTCTAGACTCTTGTCTTCTTTCTTTACCAGACATATCCTCATCATATTCAAGATCATAACTGTCTTTTATGTTTTCACCTTGACTTAATGCTTCTCTTTCAGCTTCTGCTGCCGCCGCGGCTTCTTCTTCTTCTTCTTCTTTAGCTTTAGCTGCTGCTTCTTCTTTTAGTCTTTCACCTTCTTGTTTAGCTCTGGTTTTCCAGTTTTGTCTTTCAGTTCTTCTGGCAGATGATCCTTGTTTTTCATCTACAACATCTTCAAGTTCACTAAGAGCAGGTGGTGTTCCATCTAAATTATCTAAAGTATTTGTAGCATCGTCTGCTGAATCTACAGCATCTTCCGCTATATCTTCTGGACTGTCATCACCAGCTACAGCAACAGCAAACATAGGGCTTTGCATAGCAAGTCCTTGTTTAAATTGACTAGCAAAACCGCCGCCTTTATATTTACCACCTTTTCTTGTTCTACTCATAATCTAAACTTTATGTTAGGTTGATCTATAATACCTGATTCTTCAATTTCTTTTAAATTATCCATATCAACAAACGGCTTAGCGTACCATTTTAAATCATCACTGGTTTTAGCTTT
>NHHF01000094.1 GCA_002171155.1 Betaproteobacteria bacterium TMED156 | reverse complement strand
TTTTTTCTCTTTAAATCTTATTGGTCCAAAATTTTCTGGATATAGTCCAGTTATGTTTTTGTAAAAATTGTTAGCTAGCAGTAATATTTCCTTTTCATCGAGTTTTTCATTTATGGGTTCACTAAAACCAATTTCTTTTTTTTCGTAATCCATGTAAGAAAAAACAATCGGAACATTAGCACTACGTGAAATATGTAAAAACCCAGTTTTCCAAAACTCTGTGTGAGATCTTGTACCCTCTGGAGGCACAACTAAAACAAATTGCTTGCTGTTTTTAATTTTTTTGGCTGTTTGCCATACAACTGCATCTCTTTTACTCCTGTCAATAGGAACTCCCCCAAGTGCAGTCATAAACTCAGAAAATGGCCAAGTAAATAAGCTTTTTTTACCCATCCATCTTAATTTAATTTGAGTTGCTAGAGATGTCAGAATCATTATTGCAAAATCCCAATTAGATGTATGAGGAGCGGCAACCAAAACGTATTTTTCAATTACGGGTGGTAAATTTTTAATTTTCCAGGAAAAAAAATTTAAAATTTTTAGTGATAAGTTTGAAATTCTTGACAAAATCGCAAAATAATAAGAAAAATTATTAAAGTTATAAAATTATAAAGTTTATGAGGATGAATGGTTTTAACATTAAGATATACTAAATCAAAATAAATGTTTTATTTATTTATTTTGTAATCTTTAAAAGATGTGAAGGTTACATTAAAAAAATACAACGTCCTATAACAACACTAACACTATTAACCATCAAATGTATTCTTTTTTCAGTTTCAGTAGAAAAGTGCTTTTCCTTTTGTTAAGTTTTATCTTTTCCATTTTTATCCTTCACAATAATTCTGTTAATGCCGAAAATCTTCTCAAGTTTTCAAATTCCATAGAAAATGAAAGCTATAAAAATATGCAATATCAAGGTAATATTGGTCTTGCTCTTATTGCTGAGGAGTCCTTCGTAATTCCCGATCAAACAATTACCTTAGGATTAAGGCTTGTGCACGATCCTAAATGGCACTCTTATTGGCTAAATCCTGGTGATACTGGTATACCTACTTCAATCAGCTGGAGTTTTTCGCATTCAAATTCCTCTTGGAAAATATCAGATATTCAATGGCCTTCACCTAAAAGATTTCTCGTTGGTAGTCTCGCAAATTTTGGATACGACGAAGAAACTTTATTGATACAAAAAATACATGCACCATCTAACATTCAAGCTGGAATTGATGTTACTTTTACAGCCGACGTTAATTGGCTAGTTTGTAAAGACGTTTGTATACCTGGCAATAAACAATTAACCATAAATATTCCAGTTAAAGAGAAAAATAACAACAGGCAAATGTCAGGTAATAGTCATTATTTTAAGTTAGCACGGGCAAATCAACCTGTAAAAAAAAAATATTCTTCTCCTATTAATGTTGTAATAGACAAAGATAATCAAAAACTATTTTTTTATCAAAACTCTAAGAACGACGGAAAAGATAACCAGAGTTTTGTTCCAAAAAATGGATTTTTTTTTCCTTTTATTGAAGGATTGATTTCTCCATCAAGTGAACAGTATTTTCATTATTTCGGAAATGAGGATAATTTATTTAACGACTCCCTCTCAGGTGATTGGATACTTGAAGTCGCTCTTGGTAAAGATGCTAAAGATCTTTTTGAAAATTTGAATCAAAAGGAAAAGATTGAAGGCGTTTTTGTTGATGATGCTAGAAATGGGGAGGTATGGGCTGCAAATTTAAAATCAAACGACAATATTCCCGATAGGGGGGAAAGATTCAATTTTAGTCAAACCAATTTTGCATCTTCTCAACCAACAAAACCGATATTCGAACTTTTAACTATTATTATCTTTGCATTTCTAGGTGGCATGATCCTAAACTTAATGCCATGTGTTCTTCCAGTTGTGAGTCTTAAAGTATTATCGATTACTAAAAATGCAAATAATCAAAAAGTTTTGTTTCAGCAGGGATTTGGATTCGCATCTGGGGTAGTTTTTACAGTAATGGCTTTTGCTTTTCTTTTTGTGACTTTGAGAGAATTTGGATACTCAGTTGGATGGGGATTACAGTTACAAAACCCTTGGGTAGTGTTGGGACTTTCGATTCTTTTCGCTAGCCTAGCTTTAAACTTGTTTGGTGTATATGAGATTGGAAACTCACTTACTAAACTGGGTACGATGGATAATAAAAAAGGAATAATGGGTGCTTTTCTTTCGGGTGTTCTAACAGTAATAGTTGCATCCCCCTGTACAGCTCCATTCATGGGAGGCGCAATAGGATTTGCAGCAACTGCAGAAACATATCTAGTGTTTATAATTTTTCTTTCACTAGCATTTGGTATTTCCTTCCCTTATTTTTTTCTAATTAGTCAACCAAAATTGTTATCTTTCATTCCTAAACCCGGACTGTGGATGATAGAGCTAAGACAATTCTTAGCTTTTCCAATGTTAGCTGCTTCAGGTTGGTTGATTTGGATTTTAGTTGAATTGAGTGGAACTAGTGTGTTTTTTCCCGCATGGATGTGTATTTTGTTTTTTTGTTTGACTTTGTGGCTTAAGGGTAGACTATCGACAATCACTGATAAAATTTTCAAAAAGACCTTTTTATTTATCCTATCTATTTGTAGTTTGATTTTGAGTATAGTGTTTTATGTTGTAAGTATTAATACAGAGAAATTAATAAACAAACCAGTAACAGAAATAAGTCATAATTCTCTTAATGCGAATATTACTAAGTTGAGTTGGATTCCCTGGGATGAAAAAAAAGTTAAGGAATATTTAGAAAAAGGCAATGTGGTGTTTATAGATTTCACTGCTATTTGGTGTGTCACATGTCAGACCAACAAAATAAGAGTGCTTGATTCTGAGAGAATAAAAAAGTTTTTATCCGCTCCTGACATCATTACTATGAGGGCTGATTGGACTAATTCTGATGAAAAGATAACGAATGCTTTAAATTATTATGGGAGAATTGGTGTGCCTTTAAACGTTGTTTTAGGGCCAAAAAATAACGACACTATAATATTATCTGAATGGCTAACTTCAAAAGAGGTCATTGAGGCAATAGAATCTGTACGCAACTAAATTTATAAAGGATGAAATAATGTATTTTAAAAAAATTTTATTAAGTTTAACTTTTTTACTAATTTTTTTATCAATTACGGGTTGCTCTGATACATCCAATAATAGTAAAGATATTTTTAGAATAACTGCCATTCCAGACGAATCTCCAACTGAATTAGCTAGAAAGGCTGAACCTCTTATGAAGTATTTAAGTCAGATAATCGGTCGAGAAGTGGTTTATTATCCGGTTACTGATTACTCAGCTGCGGTTGAGGCTTTAGTCAATAAAAAAGTAGAAATGGCTTGGTTTGGAGGATTTACATATGTTCAAGCAAAAATTAGATCAAATGGTGAAGTTATTCCAATAATACAAAGAATAGAGGACCAAGGATTTAAGTCAGTTTTTATTACCTCTGATCCATCAATTCAATCTTTATCTGATCTTAAGGGTAAAAAAGTAAGTTTTGGTTCTGTTAGTTCAACAAGTGGTCACCTATGGCCAAGAAGTTTTTTACTAAAAGAAGGAGTTAATCCTGAAAAAGATTTCAAAAGAGTAGCTTTTAGTGGTGCTCACGATGCAACAATTATTTCTGTTGGATCTGGCAAAGTACAAGCAGGGGCTTTAAATATTAAAGTTTGGGAAAAATTTATTGAAAAGGAGATGGTTCCTGAGAGAGTAAGGGTTTTTTACACCACTCCAGGCTATTACAATTACAACTGGACAATCCATAAGGATGTTCCAAAAAAAACCAGAGACAAAATTATTGACGGTTTTATTCAATTATCTGATCAGACCGACATAGGAAAAGAAATTCTCTCGCTTCAGAGAGCTTCAGGATTTATAACCACAAATGACGATAATTATATTGGTTTGGAAAAAGCAGCAAAAAGTGCTGATCTAATCAAATAAAATAAGAGTTTCAAAAATTATTAAATTTAAAAATTTTTTTTTGCATTACTCTATTTTGAAACAAAAAAGAGTAGAAGCTCTTAGTGATGTAAATATTTCAATTAAAAAAGGAGAACAGATTGCTGTTATTGGACCATCAGGATGTGGAAAGACAACTTTTCTAAAATCATTGGTCTTTGCAATTAGACCAACATACGGTAAATTATTGTTTCATAATGTTGATCCTTGGTTAATTTCTCAAAAAAGAAGGCATATGATGCGTTCCAAAATTTTTATATCTTTACAGGTTCCGCATTTACCACCAAGACAGAAAGTTCATGCAGCTGTCTACGCCGGCAAACTGGCGGGAGTGAATTCCTTGGTTAGTATTTTTTCTCTTATTTATCCTCAGGATATTGAGCAGGTAAAATATGCGCTTGACTGTTTTGGTTTGGCTGATAAGATTCACGAGAGAGTTGACAGATTATCTGGGGGCGAACGTCAACGCATATTTTTAGCGAGAGCTGTTGTTTCAAAAAGTGAATTGTGGGCTGTTGATGAACCCTTAGCATCGTTAGATCCTATCAGAGCGGAAGGGTCAATCCTGAGTTTAAAAAAAATTGCATTTAAACGAAATCTTACGTTTGTAACAAGCCTGCATCAAACTGAAATTGCTTTAAAGCACTTTTCAAGAGTAATAGGAATTAAACAAGGAAAAATTTTTTTTGATCAATCTCCAACTACTATTTCTGATGAATTAATTAAGAATCTTTACAGAACTGATTCAGAGTTAAACTGAGGTGAAACTTTGAACAAAAAAAAAACTGAATTTTATAATCATTCAATAATGGTTTGGTTTTTTTTTATTTTGTTTTTATTGTATTTCTTATTAAAGTCGGTTGAGTTTTATCCTTGGGTTTTGTTTGATAAAAAAAGTATTGATTTAACTTTTACTTTTTTTTCTTCATTCTTTCCTCCAGAAATTTCAAAAGAATTTTTACTTATAATTTTAGACGCTACTATTCAAACTGTTGCTATAGCAACGGCAGGATTATCCTTGGCTCTTTTAGTGGCTGTGCCTGGGGCACTGTTAATTTGTTCAAGATTGTCTATTTCATATATAGATAACAGTTCAAATATTACTGTGTCTGCTACAAGATATTTTTTTAAGATTATTTTAATTATTCTAAGAAGTGTACCCGAGTTAGTATGGGCTTTAATTTTAGTAAGAGTTCTTGGTTTGGGACCAACTGCTGGAGTTTTGGCGATTGCTCTAACTTATGGAGGCATGCTGGGGAAAGTTTACGCGGAGATTTTAGAGAGCAGTGATGATCGCTACCAAAAGAATTTATCTTTCAATGGTTCAAGCAGCTTACAAGTACTGATTTATGCTTTAATTCCTCAAAATTTTCCTGAACTTGTATCTTACTCAATATATAGATGGGAATGTGCAATAAGATCAACTGTAGTCTTGGGCTTTGTTGGAGCAGGAGGACTTGGCCAGCAGTTAGAAAACTCCATGAAAATGTTTAGTGGAAATGAAGTGGCAACTATTTTACTTACATTTATTTTGTTGGTATTTGTTTCTGATTGGATAAGCAAATGGTTGAGAAAAAAAATAATCTAAAATTTTTATTGATTCCGATTTCAATTTTCATTTTGATTGTATTTAGTTTTTGGAGAATTGAGTTCGATATCACTTCTCTCTTTAGTAGTGAATCAATAAAGAGCATTCTGAATTTTATTAAGGAGTTTTTCCCTCCAAATTTAGAAAAAGACTTTGTTTTTAAAACTTTTTCTGCTTCTTGGGAAACCTTTGCAATGTCAATTGTAAGCACTTTTTTTGCTGGATTTCTAGGGTTATTTTTAGCTATTCCAGCCAGTAACTTACAAAAAGGAACCCCAATTTTTTTTCGAAATATTTCAAGGCTTTTATTGAACACACTTAGGTCAATCCCTGAACTAGTTTGGGCTACATTATTAATTATTAGTGCCGGATTAGGCCCTTTTGCTGGAACACTTGCTCTTCTTATTCACACTACAGGGGTATTGGGAAGATTAATGGCTGAGACAATTGAAAATGTAGACAAAGAACCGTCAAGGTTGTTGTTTCAAAATGGTGCCAGCGAAACACAAATTTTTTTTTATACCACTTTACCTCAGTTACTCCCACAATTCACAAGCTACATATTATATAGATGGGAAAACAATATAAGGGTTGCCACTATTTTGGGAGTAGTTGGAGCCGGAGGTTTAGGTCAAATGTTAAACTTTAATTTAGGGTTATTTTTAATGGATAAATCATGCACTATTATCATTGCTATGATCTTATTGGTATTTTTTGTAGATTTTCTTAGTGGAAGTATTCGAAAGGGGTTGACGCAGGTATGACTGAAGTTGAAATAAAAAAAATTTTAAACGGAATAAAAGCAGACAAAGCCTCACTACCTACAAGATATCTATATGATAATTTAGGAGGCATACTATTCGAAGCTATCACTGAACTTCCAAAATACAATGCAACAAGGGATGAGTTAGACATTTTCAGGGACAAACTTGATGAAATTGCTGAGGTACTGCCTGATAATGCTTGTCTGATTGATTTAGGAGCTGGCAGTTGCCGAAAAGCTGCTCATGTAATTCCCAGCCTTCAACCTTCCAGGTATATAGCAGTAGATTTACCTTCAGATTTTTTTGTACAATCAGTTTCATCCTTAGAAAATAAATTTCCTCATCTTACTGTAAATAGTTTGTCACTAGATTTTTCTCAAGGATTTAAGGTTGAACAAGTTAGAAAACTTCAGGGAAAAAATTCAAACCAGGAACCACTTGTTTATTTTTATCCAGGTTCGACTGTAGGTAATTTTAATCCTGATGAATCAATGAAGTTCCTGAAAGACTTAAGTGCTGATGGAATTTTAATTGGAGTAGATTTGATTAAACCTCCTGAAGTACTTTTGGCAGCATACAACGACAAATTAGGAGTGACAGCAGCTTTTAATAGAAATGCTTTACTTCATCTCAATAGGGATCTTGGTACTAACTTTGATGTAGAGTTATGGGGGCATGAAGCAATTTTCAATGATGAAAAATCAAGAATTGAAATGCATTTAGTTTCTTTAGAGAATCAAATAGTAGAATCGTCTCATGGTGAGATCTTGTTTAGAAAGGGTCAAACCATTCATACTGAAAACTCTTATAAATATACTGTGGATTCATTCAAAGCGATTTTAGATTCAGCTGGTTACAATAACTTGAATAGTTTTGTTCATTCTTCGGAAAGGTATGCAATGTTTACAGCAACTAAAGATCTTTAACCGTTCTGAACCCGATAAAAACATCGTTTCTGTGTTTTTGATAGAAATTCCTAAACAATTTATTTTTGAATTTTTCTTGAGTTGCAAAACTTTTTCCTTTAACAACTTGGTGGTTGCCAAACCAAGGTTTTGAGTACTCTTTGTATGGGTGAGTTTTAAAACCTTTGTATGAATCAAATATAGTTGCTGTCCATTCCCAAACAGTACCCCATGAAATTAAATTATTTTGAGTTGCATAAAGCCATTCAAATTCTGTTGGCAGACGACTTTTTTTCCAATTACAGTATGCCTCTGCTTCATAAAAGCTGATGTGTATAGCAGGAGAGTTCTTCATGAAAAAGTGTTTGTGGCCAAACCATTTTTTTATTTCAATTTGATCTGAATTGTTTAAAGAACAAAGATCCAAAAAAGTATTATTTTTAATATTATTTTTCCAATGCCAACCTTCCATGGACCACAAATCCTTGTTATTAAATACATCAGATTGGCGAAACTTTACCATCTCAATAATAGATACAGGATATGTATCAATCTCAAATGGTTTTGTTGGATTTTCTATTTTGATAGTTTCATTGTCGAAGTGAAATCCTAATTCATTTATTTTTTGAAGTTTACTAAATTTACAAATAGTTGTTTTTCGATAACTTTTGAAACCTTTATCCAGGTATTTTTTATGGACACATAATAGAGGAAAACCAAGATACTGTGCAGTCATTGCAAAAGCCTCAATGTGCATGTATTCATGAGCTAATGATAGTCTATAAAAATAACATTCATCGTTAGAAATTGGACTTTCATTTTGGATTAGTTTTAAGGTTTCTTTTAAATTTGAAACTAAATATTCTCTTATTAGATAGACTGGGGGTAATTTTTTTTTCCATCTTTCATCATGAACTATTAATGAGGAATCAAAACTATCATCAGCCTTTTTAAAAAAAGGTTTAATTTCTTTGTTAAGGGACATATTGTTTTTAAGGTTTGCTTTCGCACCTTTATCCCTCACTTTATTTCTTAAAATCCATCTTTCAGAAAACCAAGCAACATGACTGAATTCCCATCTTGGTAGATTAATATTGGGTGACAGTTCAACATGTAAATTATGGCTAATATGCAATTCAAATTCACTAAGAATATTTAAAGTTAAACTTCTAACTCTCTTAAATTCGCTTGCAAGATCGTCAGCTGTTAATTTTCTGAAATCTGACAAAGTTTTTAACCTTATTTTTATTGATATAATGTTATTTTATAAAAAATATTGCTAAAAAGTACAATTATGAAAAGTAAAAGACTTACAAGTCTTTCTCGGGGAGGAGGTTGTGGGTGCAAAATTGAACCTAAAGTTTTACATGAAATACTGAAGGATACAATTAAGATGCCTATTCCTGATGAGGTGATAGTAGGAATCAATACTTCTGATGATGCTGCTGTATACCAGATAAATGAAAATCAAGTTTTAATTGCAACTACCGATTTTTTTACTCCAATAGTTGATGACCCTGAACATTTTGGAGAAATAGCTGCAACGAATGCTATATCTGATGTTTACGCTATGGGGGGAAAACCGATTTTTGCTCTTGCAATTGTGTGCATGCCCACAAAAATATTAACGACAGAACAAATTTCAAAAATTTTAAATGGTGGAAAAAAAATATGCATTAAAGCAGGAATTCCAATAGTTGGTGGTCATACTATAGATAGTGAAGAGCCAATTTATGGACTTATTGTTTTGGGTTTAGCAAGTCCTGAAAATATTAGAAAAAATTCCAACGCTAAAATAGGAAATAAATTAATTTTAGGAAAACCCATTGGTATGGGTATTTATTCCTCAGCATTAAAAAGAGGGCAGCTTCCAGAGAATTATTATTCAATAATGATTAGTAATGCCACTCAACTAAATAGTATTGGAGCCAATTCTTTTGTTTTATCAAAATCGTTTGCAATTACCGATGTAACAGGTTTTGGACTAGCTGGTCATGCATGGGAGATTGCCAATGGTTCAAAAACTGACCTACAAATTTTTTGGAATAAAGTTCCTATATTGCCAGGGGTAAAAGATCTAATAAAACTGGGTTTTGTTACTGGGGCTTCCCAAAGAAACTGGGAATCATTTAAAGACAAAGTGGTGATTAATTCCAGTTTAAAACTTGATGATAGAAATTTAATATTTGATCCACAGACAAGCGGTGGTTTGTTAATTGCTGTTGATTCTGTCTATGTTGATGAGATTTTAAAAGAGTTTAAAAAAAATCATTATATAGCTGCCGAAATAGGAGAAATTATTGAGAGAAAAACTGAATTTTCTAAAGTTTTTGTCGAGTAAATTTTTGTGATTTTTATCAAAGTACCTCCACAACCATCAAAAGACTTAATAACAGGAAATCATCAAACTGCAATCAGATATGCTTTGCTTCTTGAGAGTGTGAATATAAATGCTAACATCTTTACAAAAGATATCCCCTATGAAAAATTGGAAGAATTTAAAGGAGGAATTATATTACATGCAAAAAAAAATCATTCAGTTGCAGTTGAGTGTCAAAAAAAAGGTATTCCATATTTACTTGTATTAACAGGAACTGATATTTATTACGATATTAATGATAATAAAACATCAGCTAGCCAAAAATGCATTGAATCAATTACGGGGGCAAAATTAATAATAGTTTTACAAGAAAATGCAAAAAAAAAATTATTAAAAAAAATACCCAATTTAGAAACAAAAATAATTGTCATTTATCAAAGTACAAATATTAACTTAAAAAAACACAATTACTTTGAAATTAAAAAAAACTTTTCAGTAATTATGGTGGGCAATGTTAGAAAAGAGAAAGATACTCTTACTGGTATTAAAGGCTTTATGAAAGCTTATAAAAATTTATTAAATATTGTTGAGTTTGATATAAAACTTATACATATTGGATTGGAACTTGATAAAAGATACTCATTTTTAGTAAAAAAATATGCTGACAATTTTAAACATATTGAGTTTCTAGGTATGAGAGACAACATACAAACAATTAATTTGATAAATAAAAGTGATTTATTTTTAAATACTTCAATTATAGAGGGAGGATGTTTGGCTTTGAAAGAAGCCATTGATTTGAGAATTCCTTCACTTGTAAGTGATATTGATTGCCATAAATCAATGTTGGGTGATAAATATCCAGGTTACTATAGAGTAAAAAGCGTTCATCATTTAGCTGTTCAATTAGAAGATTTTATTTCGAATAAAATTATCAGGAAAGTTTGGACAGATTCAATTAGGGATTCGCCATTAGCTGAATACACCTCCAGAGAAGAAAAAAAATTATTACAACATGCAATTAATTTTTTAGATAAATGAATTTTATACTAACTGTTTTTTTTCTCTTTAGCCTCAACATCAATAACAATATCTTCAGTATTATTTTTTTTATAAAACTGGTTTTGCTTATGACTTTTTTTTCTACTATGAACAAATATCGATGGATTTGAAGAACCGATGGCTAATTGTGTGATTAGTGAAAGTAATGAGACTGAAATGGCAACTAAAACGCTAGTGAAATAAGAATTTATGTTGAATCCTTCAACAGTCATAGAAACTATTAGAATAAATAAACCATTTAGTAAAGGTATAACCAAGCCTAATGATAAAATTGCTAGTGGCAGAGTAAGTAAAAGAATAATTGGTTTAATAAATAAATTTAAGATTGTAAGTAAAAAAGAACTTATAAAAATAGACTTATTATCTTCAAAGGACATGCCTTCAAAAAAAACATCTGAAATCCATAATGCTAACAAAATTATCGGCCAATAAATTATTGTTTCAATTAACCACTTTGGTAACTTTTTAAATTTTGTAATCAACATTCTTTTGTTTCGGTTTGATGAATTAATTAAATTATTTTAAATTAATTTTTTATGTTTTTATATATTTCATTGATTTATGTGCCCAATTTTAAAGAAATCAAAAAAAATTCATTTTTTTCTTAGAAATTTGTGCGACGCACAATTAATTTGTTTATAGTAGTGTATCCACACTTAATTAAGGAGTTTAAATGGAAATTAATGACAGCGTGGCTTTAGTTACTGGGGGTGGAAGTGGAATTGGTGAAGTTATTGCCTATGAATTAGCCAGGAAAGGTTGCAGTATTTCAGTCGTAGATATGGATGAGGCATCAGCCAACCGGGTTGCTGAAAAAATAATCAAGGAAGGTGGTAAAGCAATTTCTACTCAAGCTAATGTTGTAGATGAGGCTGATACGGAAAAATTTATAGAACTCACAATAGATTCTTTCGAAAAGTTAAATATCGTGATTCCCTGTGCTGGGATAATTAGAGATGGTCTTTTTATAAATCCTGACAAAGAAAAAAATAAAATAAAAAAGAAATTAGATATTAGTAAATGGAAATCAGTAATTGATGTTAATTTAACAGGTAGTTTTTTGACAATAAGAGATTGCAGTGAAGCTATTTTTAATGGTAAGTGGCCTGGTTTAATAATTCCCATATCCTCAATTAATAAAGTAGGCCAGCTTGGTCAATTAAATTACTCCTCAACTAAGGTGGCGATATCTCTATTTCCTAAAATTTTAATTGGTGAGTTTATGATGAGAGGTATAAAAAATATTAGAGTTGTAGGTCTAGCTCCGGGTTATACATCAACAGCTTTAGTTGAAAAAATGGATCAATCAATTCTTGATTCATTAATAAAAGACGTCTGTTTGGGAAGATTGATTGATCCAAAAGAGATTGCATCGCTTGTGATGCACTGTATACAAAATGAAGCACTTAACGGTACAACTATTGAAATCACTGGTGGAATTTGCCATCCAGGTTCAATTGCTAAGTAATTGATTGTTAATTAAAAAATAATGCTTAAATTTCTTGAAAAAAAAACAGCTGCAGAAGTAGACTCTTCAGTAATTTGGATGCATGGTTTAGGTGCAAGTGGCTATGATTTTCTAAATATAATTGATGCTTTGAAATTATCAAAAAAATTAAAGATTAGATTTATATTTCCACATGCTCCTGAAATACCAGTTACCATCAACAATAATTTAATAATGCCTGCTTGGTACGATATATCTGGAGCAGAGCTTACTGACAAACAGGATACAACCGGTATAAAAGAATCAGCTAATTTAATATCTGAATTAATTCATTATGAATTTAAAAGAGGTATTCCATATAGTAGGATTGTACTAGCTGGATTTTCTCAAGGTTGCGCAATGGCTTTATACACAGCGCTAAAATTTTCTGAAAATATTGCAGGAATTATTGCTTTATCTGGATATTTACCTCTTGATTATGAATTCAAAAATAAAGAAAGTGTAAAAAATATAGACACACCAATTTTTTTTGGTCACGGAATGTACGATAAAGTTGTTAAACAAAAATGGGGAGAAGATTCGAGAAATTTTCTCAAAGAACATGGTTTTAACACAATTTGGAGAACTTATAAGATGGATCACTCAATTAGTATTGAAGAACTGAATGATGTATCAACATTTCTTAATAAAACTTTGAGCTAAAGATTGATGTTGTTAAGTTGGCACTACATTATTGGTGGGGCAGTCAATAATTTTGCTAAAGTTATTGCTGCAGGCGCAAGAATAATCAAAATAACTATCGGTTTCATTTTTTACCTCTGTTTCTATATATATTATACATAATTAATTATTTCATGTGAATTTGTCTAGCCACTTTAATACTAATCGTGGCATGTGTAAGAACTGATACAAAAGCTTAAATCTGCTTTTTTTAGCAGGAAAACCGACATGACCTCCGGAAATTGGATTCCAAAACTCAATGTTGGGACAATTTACTTCCAATAATTTTAAGCTATTGTATGGCACTAATGGGTCATTTTGTGCATTAATAACTAAAGTAGGTGAGCTTATGTATCTGACTTCTGGTAATGAAGAAGACTTCTTCCAATAATCTATCACACCATAAAATTTATGAACAGGTGCAGTAAATGAGTCATCAAATTCTTCAATTGTTTTAGCCCTAGTAACATCACCGAGATTGAAAAGACCAGGATATTGCTCCCATTTTTTTTGGGCTTTTATAATCATTGATTTCAAAAAATACTTCGCATAAAGAAATTTATTCAACCCATTATCAATATTTTTACCAGAAGCAATCAAATCCAGTGGAGCTGATAAGGATACTATAGCTTTGAGATTTTTTACATGTGAATAATTTTTTTTATCATGGTTGGCAATCCATTTTAATAGTGCATTGCCTCCAAGAGAGACACCAATACAAAAAATATCACAACCTATCAATTTTGGTAGTGAATTAAATTTTTGTATTATCCAGTCTATTTCATCTGAGTCTCCTGCATGATAACTTCGTGGGGCCAAATTGATTTCACCTGAGCAACCTCTGAAATTTACCACAACAAAAGACCAACCTTTCTCCCTAGCAACTTCGGCAAATGCAAGAGAATATTGACTTTGAGAAGAGCCTTCAAGTCCATGAAATAAAATTAACAGTGGATTTGGATTTGGATTTAGTTTTTTTACGGGCTCTTCATTTTGCAACCAATCAATATCAATAAAATCACTATCAGGAGTATCCCATCTTTCTCTTACAAATTTTATGTTGGTATTATTACTGATAATTTTTTTTCCGAACGTTGATGCCCATATTGTTTGCAAATGACCATTAAGAAAAAAAGAGTTAAAGATGCTGTCGTTGTAGTCTTTCAAAATTTTGTACTTAATTATTTAAATTTGGAAATTCCTTCTTTAACCTATGATATAAAGGTTGAAATCCAAACCAGCCTGCATCTTCTGTTCCAACTATATTAAAAGCATTTAACGCTGCAGTTTGATTTATTTTAGACAATTCATTTTCATTTCTAACTGCAGATTCAGCTAGGAGTTGAACTTGGCATGTTCTTTCCATTGTTATAAACCACCATGCTGCAGAATCTACAGTATTTCCAACAGTTAACAATCCATGATTCTGTAAGATCAATGCTTTTTTGTTGGCCAATAGTTTTGCTATACAATCTCCTTCTTTTGAGTCTAGTATCAACCCGTTGTATTCCTTGTACACATCATGATGTTCGAAAAAGGCGCAAGCATCCTGTGTAAGAGCGTCAAGTTTTCGGCCTAAAACTGACCAGGTTTTTCCGTAAGTTGAGTGGGCGTGAGCTGCAGCATCAATATTAGGATGAGCCATATGAATCCTTGAATGAATTGCAAAAGCTGCTGCATTAACGGGATAATTACCATCTAAAATCTCACCATCGTGATTTACACGAATTAAATCAGAAATTTTTATTAAACTAAAATGAATTCCAAAAGGATTTACCCAAAAACTTTCTGTATGTTCAGGATCTCGAACTGTTATATGGCCTGCTACTCCCTCGTCAAAGCCACATTTAGAAAAAATTCTTAATGCGGCAACAAGTCTTTCTTTCCTGTGGAATCTTTCTTCTTTATGAGAATTAAATTTTGGAGGAGTTGGAATAGCAATGTTATTTTTTATTAAGGATTGAGCTTTTTGAAAACCCTTCATGGGAATAATTTCACTCATGTTTTACTCCAAAAATTGAATTGTTACTATTTTAAAACACCAAAATAATTAATAGTGAAATTCTTAACCAATAAATTGAAAAATATTTATCATGCTCAAGATCGAAACAACTAACCCTACTAAAATCATAAGAGGTTTAATAGGTAGAAATTTACAAATAATAGCAGCAAATGGTGCAGCGAAAATCCCGCCAATCACTAAGCCAGATACTGTTGACCATGGAATAGTTGAGATAAAAATTGAAAAAAAACCTGCAGTGGCTAATGTTAAAAAAAACTCAGCAAAGTTTACTGAACCTATAGTCGAACGTGGGTCTTGTCCAGCACCAACTAAAGTAGATGTAACTACAGGACCCCACCCACCACCTCCAGCAGAATCCATAAAACCCCCAGCAAGAGCAAGTTTTGCTACTTTTGATACTTCTAAATTTTCCTTTTTACTCCTTTTCATTGATTTTCTAATGATTATCACCCCCATTATTAGTAGATATAATGAAATAACCGGTTTTAGTTTATCTCCGTCAATTTGAGTAACAAAAAGAACACCACAAAAGGCTCCAATAATACCTGGTAGTAACAGTCTAATAAAAAGTTCTTTACTGACGTTACCAAACTTGACATGAGCAATTCCTGATAAGCCAGTTGTAAATACAGCCGCTATATGAACACTTGCACTAGCCGATGCAGGAGAAGATCCCATGCTTAGTAAAAATGTAGTAGCAGATATGCCATATGCCATACCCAAAGCACCATCAATTATTTGTGCACAAAATCCGACTGCCACTCCAGTCCAAAAAGTTTGGCTTATAAATAAATCAAATAAAACATCAATTGATTCATACCCATTAATTCCAATAAATCTTCCAACCACAAACCCTACGAGTGCTATTATTATAAGTACTGCTGTCCATACAAACCAAAACATGAATGGATTTTTACTGCTATTTACGGTTATTGATTCTAAGGGAGGAAGTTCTACTTCCTTTCTATCCTCTTTTAAAGTTTCTGAACTTAAATTAGGGTCTCTGATTTTCATTTATTAAAGTCTTGATTTTTTAATTAACAAATCATTCCAGCTGCACATGTTTGATGAGTTGTTTCATCAATTAAAATAAAACAACCAGTGTTTGGAAAAAACTCATAATTATCTTTTAAAACAGGTTGTGCTGAGTTTATAACACTTTTACCAATTTCATTCATTGATAATGTTTCTGTTGGCTCTCTTCTTAGAGATGATAAATTTAGTTTATCTATGACATGAACTTTTACTTGTGTTTCACGTGTTGCTTGACGAAGTCTATATTTTCTTGAAGAATTTAAATTTACTACATCCAGCCAAGCAATTTCCGCTTTGAACTCTTTGCTGAGGTTTGGAAATTCATTGGTGCTCACGATTACATCACCTCTAGTAATATCAAGATCTTTGTCCAACCAAATCGTTACACATTGACCCGAATGGGCCTGTGAAACTTTACTCCCAAGATATGTAATTTTAATAATTTTAGCGTTTTGATTTGAAGGCCAAATCTTTATTGTCTGGTTTACATTAATCTGGCCTGAGTCGACCTTACCACAGTAAGCTCTTTGATCTATTTTTTTTTCACCATCCCAACGCATAGAAAGTTGAATAGGAAGTCTAAGATGTTTAGAATTTATTCTTTTGTTTACATTATTCTCAAGGGAATCTAAAAGTGTATTTCCTTTATACCAAGGCATTCTTGAAGATTTTGTAACAATATTGTCTCCATATAGTGCAGAAATAGGAACCCCAGAAAATTGTTTTCTCATCCCTACCGCATTTAAAAGTTTATCGAAAGAAGAGATGATTTCTCTAAAAATTTTTTCATCGTAATCCACTAAGTCCATTTTATTTACTGCTAATATAAAGTTTGGTATTCTCAAAATACAGGCAATTAAAGTGTGTCTTTTAGTCTGTATTAATAAATTTCCATCAATAACTTGAGTGGCATCAACAAGGAAAATGGCAGAATCAGCATTCGACGCACCTGTAACCATATTTCTTGTGTATTGTTCGTGACCAGGACAATCAGCGATAATAAATTTTTTATTTTTAGTGGAAAAATATCGATATGCCACATCAATTGTAATTCCCTGTTCTCTCTCGGACTCAAGACCATCAGTTAGAAAAGCAAGATCAATTCCATCAATGTTAGAACGACTATTTTTTGCTTTAGATATTAATGAGAGTTGGTCTGCTAATATTGATTTTGAATCAAAAAGCAGTCTACCAATTAATGTACTTTTGCCATCATCGACACTTCCAGCAGTTATAAATCTTATTAACCCTTCTTTTTTACTATTCATTAAAAATATCCTTCTTTTTTCCTTCTTTCCATTGACGCTTCATTGGTTTGATCATCTAAACGTGTTGCACCTCTTTCACTGATTTCAGCTATTGCTGTTTCTAACAGAATTTCATTAGTATCTTTAGCTTTGCTTTCGACAGGACAAGTGCAGGTAATATCTCCAACGGTCCTAAATCGTACTAAAATTTCCTCAACAACTTCATTATTTTTTTTTGGTGTAAGCTCAGTTAATGGAACTAAGAGGCCGTTCCTTTTTATAACTTTTCTTTTATGAGAAAAATATATCTTTGGTAATTCTAGTTTTTCCTGAGAAATATATTGCCATACATCGAGTTCAGTCCAGTTTGATATGGGAAATACTCTCATGTGTTCACCTTTAAATACGTGGGCATTGTATAAATCCCATAATTCGGGTCTTTGTGATTTTGGATTCCATTGGCCAAAATCATCTCTAAATGAAAAAATTCTTTCTTTTGCTCTGGACTTTTCTTCGTCACGTCTGGCACCACCTATAAGAGCATCAAAATTAAATTCTTCAATAGATTCCAGCAATGTAATTGATTGAGCTGCATTTCTGGAATCTTCTGGATTTTTTTCTCTTACAGAACCTTTTTTTATTGAATCTTCTACTTTTCTAACAATTAATTTTTCGCCAAGAGATTCAACTTTTTTATCTCTAAAAGAAATTACTTCTTGAAAATTATGACCCGTATCAATATGCAACAGTGGAAAGGGAAATTTCATAGGTCGAAAAGCCTTTTCAGCCAAGCGTAGAAGAACTACTGAATCTTTACCTCCTGAAAAAAGAAGGGTTGGAGTGCTTGCTGTTGCAGCAACTTCTCTTAATATATATATTGATTCATTTTCTAAATTTTCCAAGTGTTCTTTATTTAAAATATCTGGTCCTGTCCGATTATTTGTTTGCATGAAAAAATACCCCTAAGGATGAAATTAGATTAATATTTAATGCACCATTTACAATTTAAATTAGTATGTTATATTCAAGTTAAATCTATTAGTTAGTCATATTTTCTTGAATTTGTATTTAATATTGAAGTTACAATTGCATTACAAATTTCTTCATGATTAATCAAAGCCACACCGACAGATATATTTAAATTTTTATATTTCTCTTTGAGTCTCACAATACGTTTTGGTAAATCTTTTTCGACATGAAAGCCATTTGCTAATATCAGTGGTTGAATTTTGATATTTAAAAAATTTTTTTGTTTAACATCAATAACAACATCTTCAAGAAGTGGAGTATCAAGTTCAAAAAAAGCAAGTTCAACTTTGTCGAAGAAACGCTGTGATTCAATTTTTTTTCTAATTTTTGAAAATGGTTTTTTCCAATTTAAATTTTTTGAGCCGTGAGCTAGTAAAATTAATGCAGAGTTACTTACCATAACTAATTTTTTTTATTTCACTAAATTGTTCTGCAAAAAGATCACTTTGCATTTCTTTAGGTAGCTTTTCATACAAATTAGAATCTTTCAAGACTTCGCCTACTATTATACAAACTGGACCTTGAAGATCTAAATAATCTTGTTTCATAAGATTTTGCAAAGTTAATATTCTTTTGTAACATTTTTTAGAACCTGCACTCTCAACTAAAGCAACAGGACATAGAGGACTCATACCCTTATTTATTAAGAGTGTGGCGATTCTTTGTCTGTCTTTTCCTGCCATGTAAATCACGCTGGTGTCTGAATGCATGACGGTATTAACCCACTTATTATCTTTTAATGATCCCATGCTGACTGCAGGAGTAATAATTGAGACTGTTCTAGATACATTTCTTTTAGTTAAGCTAATTGATAAATCTGCTGCAGTACTGCAAGCGGCGGTTACGCCCGGAATAATTTTAAATGGAATATTATTTTTTCTTAGGTCTTGTATTTCTTCAGAGATTCTCCCGAATACTGAAGAATCACCTCCCTTTAGACGGACAACCTTATATCCTTGTTGAAAAAAATTCACTAATAATTTACCAATAAAATTTTGCTTAATGGAAATTTGATTGGCACGCTTGCCAACATTGATCCATTTCGCATGTGGAGAGGATTTATGGAATCCTTCAAAATCTATTAAAGCATCGTGCAAAATAATTTCAGCTTTACTTAATTCTCTCCAACCTGCCCGAGTAATTAAATCTGGATTTCCTGGACCTGCACCAACAAAAGTTATTTTATTTTTAATTTTTTCCATGTTGTTTATTCATCATTATTTTCAGTTATTGAAGCACTTTGATAATTAAAAGAGAATGGTTTTAATAGTTTTTTGGCTTCATGGATCATTCCTTTGTCTGATATAGAATTTATCCTTATTGGAAAATGAGCTACATCAAAACCAGATCTTATTAAAAAGTACGCTAATTCTTCGTTAATTTGTCCAATAGCATGGAGATTTTTTACAATCTTTCTCTCTTTAATTCTTGAAGCGAGACTGTAGCCTCTTCCATCAGTAAAGGTTTCAAATTTAATAGCAACCTGTTCATTAAAATCAATATTTTTGAGATTTCTCTCACAAGTATTCCAATCATCTGCTGAATCCAAAATCAAATTAGGCAAATCCGTTTTGATGTGTTCTCCACTATGAAGGCATATAGCCTGAGTTTGACTAACAATGATCGATTTATTTACAGTCATTATTGTGTTAGCTAAGCTCTACCAGTTTTTCTAACTTGATTAGCCGCATTAATAAAAGTGTCATGACCTAGTCTAATAAGTGTTTCACGAAAGCTTTCTCCATCAGCTCTTTCTTCAATATAGTGGTTTAAGATTTCTTCTATGGCATCAGTAACCTCATTTTCAGCAAAGGCTTTACCTACAATTTTACCAAGTGATGCAGGTGCACCATGACCTGAGTGGCCACCTAAGAGAATTTGATAATAAGATGATCCTCCCTTATCAACACCTAATATGCCAATATGCCCTATGTGATGATGACCACAACTATTCATACAGCCAGAAATTCTTAAGTCAATTGGTCCTAAGTTTTCTAGGTCGTTTATTTCTTTAAATCGCATAGATATTTCCTCGGCAAGGGGGATTGACCGGGCATTAGCAAGGGAGCAAAAATCACCTCCAGGACAACAAACCATATCTGACAAGAGACCTCCGACAGAATTTAATAGTGCCTCTTTTTTAAGCTTTTCAAAGAGTGCAGGCAAACTCTCATAATTCACCATAGAAAGAAGAATATCTTGAGTATGTGTAACTCTTAAAAGTCCCAAACTAAATTCGTCAGCAATATTTGCAAGCTTGAACATTTCACTAGAAGACAAATCTCCTGGAGCACGATCAACTCCTTTAATTGGAATTAGAACTGATCTCATAGACTGAATTCTATGTTTTTTTACATTATGAGAAGTCCATTTTTTATATTCTTCATCAAAATTATTTTCGGTATTTTGATGATTATTCTTTTCACCACCTTGATTTGAGTTTTTTAAATATTCAAAGTCAGAAAACCGTTCTTTAATTTTTTTTAATTCTTTCTCTTGTATTTTTTCAGGACCGTTTCTAAGCGTTTTGAATTCCTTTTCAACCATTGATTTAAATAAATCAACTCCAACTGTTCTTATGAGTATTTTAATTCTTGCTTTAGTTAAATTATCTCTTCTACCTAATTCGTTATAAACTCTCATTACTGCATGGGTAAATGATCGTATATCTTTCCAATTTAATTCATCTTTTATTATTGGGCCAAGAACCGGAATTCTTCCAAGTCCTCCTCCAGCTCTTACCCTAAAAGAAGTTTTTGGTTCTTGAGATATTGCTTCAAAAGCAAGATCGTGAACTTGGATTAAAGCTCTATCTTCAGGTGTGCCGGTAAATGCAACTTTAAACTTTCTTGGTAAAAAACTAAGTTCAGGGTGAAAAGTACTCCACTGACGTAAAAGTTCAGCATAGGGTCTCGGGTCAATAATTTCATCCATCGAAATACCAGCATAAGCGTCACTAGTTATATTTCTTAAACAATTTCCACTGGATTGGATTCCGTGAAGACCAACTTCTGATAGTTCTTTCAATGCATTAGGTACATTGTCCACCTCAATCCAATTTAATTGCATGTTTTGTCTAGTTGTTAAATGACCGTATCCCCTATCATATTTCTCTGTGATTAGTGCTAGTTTCCTTAGTTGAGTACTATTAAGCATGCCATACGCAATTGCAATTCTGAGCATGGGCGCATGTCTTTGAATATATAAGCCGTTTTGTAAGCGTAAGGGTCTGAACTCAGCTGAGGAAGTTCTACCGGCATTATGCCTTTTGAGTTGTCCCTCAAATTGAATTGCACGCTCTTTCAAAATTTTTGTGTCTAATTCTGTTGGTTGATACAATATTTTCTCCAATCTATTTAAAACTTTACATTAAATTATTAGTGCAAGAAAATAATCTTTTATTTGTTATATAGAACAAAAACTCATTTAGAAACTTTTAATTTTAAATTCTGTGGGATACTCTTATGCCAAAGGCTTATGTAATCGGACAAAATACTATAAAAAATTTAGATAAATATAAGCTATATGCTGAAAAAGTTCCTAAAACTTTAGTTCAATTTGGAGGAAAGTTTTTATCCAGAGGAGGGGATACACTTATTCTTGATGGTGAGCCAGCCGGAAAAAGAAATGTAATAATTGAATTCCCAGATATTGAATCTGCAAAGGCATGGTATTTTTCTTCAGATTACCAAAAAATTGTCACTGAGAGAAAAGATAATGCAACGGGTTATTTGATTATTTCCGAGGGAGTTAGTTAGCTAAATTTATATGAGTGATCCTGAAATTATTCTTATAGTAACAACTTTAGACTCAATTAGAGATGCCAGAGAATTGTCAAGAACACTTGTTAGTGAGAAACTATGCGCATGTATTCAAATTGAACAGGTTAAAAGTATTTTTGAATGGGAAGGTAGAATTTCTGAAGAATCTGAAGTTAGGTTAACAATAAAATCTATTGCTGAAAATTATGAAGATATAGAATCTGTAATATTAGAATTTCATCCTTACGAACTTCCTGAAATAATTAGCATTCCGGTATTGAATGTATATAGACCATTTGCTGAATGGGTGGCTGATCAAAGTGAACAAGATTATGAAAAATAAATCATTATTGTTTATTTTTTTTTCAGATCTGAGAAATTTAGATTGCCCATCAGTTGCAATTCTAATGGGTTACGGAGGTTTAATACCTTTTTTGGGTGGTGTTATTTTTCTGGTTTCAGGGATAGATTTAGTTTTGGACTCATCTGCAATTCTCATTTACTATGGAGCCGTGATATTAAGTTTTACAGGAGCAATTTTGTGGGGATTTGCCACCAAAGAAACTCTCACAAAAAATACATCCCAAAAAAAAAGAAATGAGATCCTTTTTATGTGGAGTATCATTCCTGCATTAATAGCTTTTTTTGCATTGATAACTGGTAATTTTGTTAGTTATATTTTGCTGATTTCAGGTTTTTCTATTTCGTATATTTATGACTTGAAAGCTTTAAAAATTATAAAACTTCCGAGTTGGTATTTGCCCTTAAGAGCAAGACTTACAACAATTGCTATTTTATGTTTGGTTTTTGCTCTATTTTGGAATTTATTTTATGGTATTTGAGAATAATTCTTCAATATGAGCAATTGCACTACTTGAGACCCCTGTAGGGTTGTATCCACCCTCTAGAATTGATATTATTTTCCCTCCTGCGTGAGTATTTGCGATTTTTGAAACTATCTTGGTCAATTTACGAAAGCCCAAATCATCTACCTTAAAACAACCTAGAGTATCTTTGTCCCTGGAGTCAAATCCAGCAGAGATTAAAACAAAATCAGGTTTAAATTCTTCGGCACTAGGAATCAATTGTTCTATGAAAGCTTTCTCGATATCATCATTCCCACTCCCACAATTCAAATGAACATTTATATTAAAGCCCTTACCTTTATTTTTTCCTTTTTTGTCTGGATCTCCAGTGCCTGGATAGGCTCTCCAGTCGTGAGTTGAAAAGAACAAAACACTCGGGTCTTCATAAAAGAAAAATTCAGTCCCATCACCATGGTGATAATCCCAGTCAATAATTAGAATTTTTTTAAAACCATTTTTTTGGAGATATTTTGTGGCTATTGAAATATTATTGTAAAAACAAAACCCTTCCTCTCTTCCATAATTAATTGCATGATGACCAGGTGGCCTTGATGCAACAAAAGCTGTTATTATTTTTTTATGAATAATTAAATCACATGCATTCAAAATTCCTCCCACTGCTGCCCTTGCTAATTGTTCAATTTTTACTCCATACATATTTTTGATGCCATTAATATGTTTTCTCGTATGAATCAAGGCAAGTTCTTCGTTTGTTACAGCTCGAATTGGGAATAACAACACATTATTTCTTAAAAAAACATTATTATTAAAATCTTTGACTAATAAATTTAATCTTTCTGGACTTTCAGGATGTGACTTAGTGTGGATTGGGTAAGAAAAAATTAAATCGGTAAACCAACCAGTATTGGATGAAGCTTTTTTAGCAGAGATTAAAGTGTTTACTTTCAAAAGGCAAAGAGAGAGAAGTGAATTTTTAAGAAATATTCTTTTTAAATAAGAAAAGTTTTTTTTTTAAACTAACGTTTTTCATTTTCAGGTCTAATGAGATCACCAGCACAATTAAGATAAAGAGCAGAAGTTTCTCTGGGTAGATTTGATGGTAGGTCAAATTTTTTGTTATTAATGTTTATGATACCTCCAAAAATAGCTAGCTCATAAAAAAACATACCTCCAGATATTGATTCCTCCAAGTCAGCAATTGCAAGAAATTGGTTTTCATTTGACTCAATTTTTTTAAATTCTTTACTTGAATCAAACGTTTTAGTAGAAATTTTTACATTACCAACGTAATTATATGAAGGGCTTTCCAATGAAATTGAAGTCATTACATGTTCATTTAAAACAAATTTTTCAATTTTTAGAACTAATTTTAGTCTTTTGGACTCATAAAGGTAACCACACCTAGTTGGATTTTTATTTTCATCCAATTTTATAATTGGCAAGACATTCCAGGCATTATTTGCTGATGACATCTGTATACTAAACATCAAAAAGTATATCGTAACAATTTTCTTCAAGTTTATTAGTCTCTAAATTACTTATGTATGATTTTACCCCTGACAGACACGTAGCTCAAGATTTACTAAGAGAATTTGACATTTCAAATTATTCTAAAACTAGAAATTTTATAGACGGCACTGTTTCGAAATTATCACCATATATAACTCATGGTATTCTAACGCTTCCTGAAATATACGGGTTCGTATTTGAAAATTTCGAAATAGGCCGTAATCATAAATTTATCAAAGAATTAGCCTGGAGAGAGTTTTTTTTTCACGTATGGGAAAGAAGAAATAATCAGATTTTTTCCTCAATAAACCCGGGTATAATTGACAATGAACATTATTCATTAACAATGCCGAGTGATATCAAAAATGCTTGTACTGGTATCAATACGATTGATAAAATTATTCGATCTCTTTATAAGTTTGGATATATTCATAATCATGCTAGATTGTGGTTAGCATCGTACATTGTTCATCTTAGAAAAATTCATTGGAAAATAGGAGCTACCTGGCTTTATTCATATTTACTAGACGGAGATTTGGCAAGTAATTTTCTCTCGTGGCAATGGGTTGCAGGAACTTTTAGTGGTAAACCATATTTATTCAATGCTGATAATGTTACAAAATATGCTCCAAAAGAATGGCAATGTTTGGATAGCATGCTAAACATTTCTTACGAAGGGATTAATAAAATTGCATTCTCAACTGGCTCATTGCCTGAGGGTGGAAATGGTAAAAAAATTGCACCAAAAACTTCTCGTCAACCATTTCAAAACATCCCGATTGCTAAACCTAATCAACTTGAAAATGTCTGGATAATTCATCCATGGAATATTAGAGAAACCTCAGAAAAGTTTTCAGGAATGAAAAAGGTAGGAGTTTTTTTTGAAGAGTTTCACCATAAGTGGGCATGGTCAGAAAAAAGATGGAACTTTGTTTTGAAGAATATGGAAAAAATATGTGATGAAATTTATTTTTGCCCCAGATCATTATTTTTAGTTAATGTCTTTACTGAAGAGAATTTGCACTTAAAAGATGCTCTCAGTAATAAAGAACATAAGATTTTCTTTGAGGAAAAGAAGAATATTTGGATTCACCCAGAGCTTGAATGCTCATCTTTCACAAAGTTTTGGAAGAAAGTAGAAAATTTAA
>NHHF01000093.1 GCA_002171155.1 Betaproteobacteria bacterium TMED156 | reverse complement strand
TTTTAAATATTTTTATATTTTTGAAAAATTTAATTATTTACTCATTTTCTTATCTTGGATTCTATTGTCGATTCTTGTTTGGGAATCTAATCAAGCCGAATTAATAATTATTACTAATATAGCCATTTGTTCCCTGATACTAATTATCTCTTCAATAAGTCACGGTTCTACCGAAGCTAAAAAACTATTTGTCTTAGTTTTTTCAGTTATTACAGCTTTTTTTTCTTTGTCAAATGACGAAAACTTACTTAGATTAATTGGATCAATAACCATATCAATATGTATAATTTCTTCAATAATTAGATTAATACGTTCGAATCAAAAGAAGAGAAGAGAAAACTCAGAGAAAAGATTAAGTACTTTACTCAAAAATCTGAGTAATAACAAAAAAGTAATGGATCAAAAAAGTTTAAAACAGTCAAAATTTTTAGTTTCGGTAAGTCATGATCTTAAACAACCAATGCATGCAATAAATCTCTACCTGGGTTCAATTGAAAGGATTTTATTGAAAATTAAGATGAGTGAAAATGAAGCAAAAAATTCTTCAAAAAGCCTTCAAAAACTTAAGCAAAGTGTAAGCTACATGAATAATATCTTAGACAGTGTATTGGAAGCAAGTAGATTAGAACAAGGCTTCACAAAAATAATCTTATCTCAAGTAAAAGTAAATGAATTTTTTAGTAAAGTAGCAAATCAACATTTAAAATCAACAAGAGAAGTAAACCTAAGTCTGGAATTCATTACAACTTTAGATGACAACATGACGATAAAATCTGATGTTCGATTATTAGAGAGAATTTTTAGAAATTTAATTAGTAATGCAATTAGATATACAAAAAAAGGAGGTATCAGGGTAAGACTTGCTGAAGAAAAAGAACTTATTAAACTAAGTATCATTGATACTGGACCAGGAATTCACCCCAAAATGAAAACATTTATTTTTAATGAATTTACGCAGGTCGATCAAGACATCAGTGATTTTGGTAACAATAAGGGAATTGGTCTTGGATTATCTATTGTAAAAAAATTAGCTGGAAGGATTGGGGCATTTATCACACTTAAAAGTAGACTGGGCATTGGGTCGATTTTCACTTTACATATTCCAAAAACCAAAAACCAATCAATAATCAAAAAAACTGATGATTTAGAGTCAAAAATGTTAAAAGAAGTATTACCGCATTTAATCACGATTGAAGCCAAAGAGACAATCGTATTACTAGTAGATCAAGATGAAGATTCAAAAAATGCATTTGAATTTTTGGCTCCAAATCTAGGTATAAAGTTAATCTCAGGATTATCGTCAAATCAAATCATTTCAAAGACTACAAACCTAAAGAAAATACCCAAGTTATTGATAATTGATAGTCAAAATACCATTGAAGATCCTTTAACAAGTATTAGAAAAATACAAGAAGAATTTAACCAAGAACTTCCGGTAATTATTGTAACAACTGACGCTGAAAATGAATCTATGCTTACAAAGTCAAATCAGGCTGTTACATTACTACAAAAACCATTTTCCTCTTACGAATTTCAAGATTCAGTTAATAAAATATTGGCAAAGTCATTAGAAATAAAAACGAAAAAAGTACCATGATGAGAATTATAGATTGTTAGATGTTATCCCCAATCTTTGAGCAACTAGCACTGCTTGTGTTCGATTGATCACGTGCAACTCTCTAAATATACCACCAACATGGGATTTAGCTGTAATTTCAGTGATTCCTAATGCAGAGGAAATTTCACGATTGGTTTTTCCCTGACAAATCATTGATAAAACTTGCATTTGTCTATCAGTTAATTGGATTTTTTTAATTTCTTGAGTATTGCTTAAACCTCTTGATGACAACCAAGCCCCAGGCTTTATTTTTTCTTCAATTAAGTTGTCAATAAGCTCTAAAGTGTCGTCAATGCTAGCTCCTTTACTAACAAATGCCAAAACTCCTGCTCCAATGCAAGCTCCTACCTGAAGTTCATCATCATTACCTGAAACCGTAATCAATTTTATTACAGAACCAAGTGCTAATATTAACCTTATAGCTGCTAGACCACTGATTCCTGGCAAACCCAGATCCATCAAAACCCACCATGATGACTCTTTACCTTGTCTGGCAAAGGGTGTCAAAAATTCAAGAGCATTTTCGGAGGAATCAATTTTTTTTACAATTGCACCCTCAAATTTACTTTCAAGAGCGTCTCCCATTGATTCCCTAATCATAGGATGATCGTCGACAATTAAAAACTTTAAAGGTGTAGACATGCAATAAATTTCTAACTCATGGTTATATGGAAACAATATTGATTAATATACAGGCAAATCCAATTCCTAAAATTACAAAAGGAGTTAAAAGTGAAGGAGCGGTCGAAAAAATCCCAAAGAGTACTCCAGTTTTATTGGCTTCATGATCATTTATCTTTTCTTTAATTAATGAAAGCTCTATGTTTTTTAGTATATCAAGATCAAGTATAGGATTATTTCCGAAGAGCTTATAATTTTCGTTGGAGGCGTTACCTTTTTCATTAATTATTTTCTTTTGAGAAAGAAAATGACTACTAGAACTCTCAGTTAAATTATTAGTTTTCTGTAGAAAGTAGTTCTGTGAAAATCCAAAACTCGTGGCCAATCTTTTAGTGCAATCAACAGCATGGTTTGAATCAACAAAGCAATTATTGTTCATCCCCTGTTCGAGAGACTCAATTTGTATCATTGATAATCCACTTAACGCAGCAAGATCTTCGATCTGCAAATAATGATCATGTCTGGTTTGTAGTATTTTTTTAGATAAAATTTCTTTTGATAGACTTTGATCTTTCATTATTTTATGTTGTCTTTAAATTTGGGTTAATAATTTGAGATTCTATTTTTTNATAACGGAGTTTTGATTAAAAATTTGAGCAGTAAATAAGTAAAAATATCTAAAATCTGGAGCGTATAACTTTTCTAATTCTATTTTAAGGGAACAACCTGAACGAATATTCAACCACGCAACAGATTTTGAAGAACTTGCAATTGAATTCTCCAAGTATCCAATTTCTCTTTCGTCACTGGATAGAAGCTTTAGTTTATCCCAAATTAACCCAGAGTGAAAAAATTTATCTATTGGATTAATCAGCTCTGACCAACCTGATGACATTCTGTATATTGCGTAGTTATGATCCAAAAGGCCATAGACTTTTTCTGAGTTTTCACCACCTTTTAGTATAACGCCCTGACAAAATTCTTGAAAATCAAAATCCATATTTTTTAAGCAAAGCATAATATTGCCAGAGGAATTATTATCAAAATTGATTTTCTCTATTTTAAACATACGAATCGTTTGATCAAGAAGCTTTATACTTGCTATGTTGTATCTGCTTGATGACGGCTCAATGGTTAAAAAAACATTCTTAATATTTTTCCCATTTAACTCACCAGAGTTAAGTAATTTAATGCTCTCCTCATTTGCAAATTCAACATTACCTAGGGCTCCAAGAATTAAAACGGGTTGGGGAAATTTATAAAAAGAAGCTCTTGCTAAATACATTTGATGAATTCTTTTGTTTGCATTCTTTATTAAAAAATCAGATGTGATTTGTTGTTGTTCCTGGTCTAAAAAATCAAAAAAACGGAAGCAAATAAAAATAAAGATTGATTTTAGAATAAGCCAAAGATTTATAAAGTTATCTGAGATCGCAACAGGTATATTTTCATAGGTTTGGTAATTGATAATTAAAAAGAAAATTGATAACCAAAAAAATGCACTTAAACCAGAACATATTGCAATTGGAGTAAAAAAATATTTGCAGAATTTTAGTTTGGAAAGAGAGCAAAAAGAGTCGTAACATATACTAAGAAGCAAAATAATCATGCTAAAAGAAATTACAAGGTGACGAAAAGTGACAGAGTCAATAACCGAAAAAAAGAAAAGCGATCCTGTTAAAAATATTAAAGATCCAAAACTTATTGCTATGTGTTTTTTTAAAATTCTTTCTGATCGACTTGCAATCAATCCACCCAAAAGTAATAAAAAAAACAGATCACCAATAAAGAGTACATCACGAAGACTTGAGTCTAATTTATACTCCAAGATAGAGTTAAATAAATAAAGCAAGCCAGGATTGATTAGTGAGAGAGTGATTATCAGAATTAAATAAAAGTGAAGAAAATCAAATTTTTTTTTATGAAAACTTACAAAAATAGTACCTGACATCAATAATGATAAAGTTATAAAAAAAGGGAAATTTGGTGTTTGAGAAAGCATATCAAAAGTTACTTCTTGTAATGTTATTAATTTCTTCAGTTTTTTTTAAAGATTTAAGGGGTCGGATTAAGTGCTTCCCACTTATTTTTTTTTTAGATATATAGTTTTTAGCCTCTTGATAACTTTCAAACGGTACAGAAATAGCAGCAAAAAAATTTGTGTTGTCTATTTTTTTGAGTTTTATAATTTCAGTATCTTTAATTTTCTTATCCTCCACCCAGTTTATAACTTTAATTTTTTTTTCGTGCGCATAGTACTGTATAACAAAGTCATCGATATTATGAAAAGAGGGAGTCTCAAGATCTTTAGATATGATTTGTTTGGGATAAGTTAATTTTTGTTCGTCATCATATGAGTAATATATTGGAGTTTTATTTAACTGTACAAAAGATATTTTAAGACTTAAATCTTTCAAATCAATATATTGATTTATTGTTTCCTTTGCTCTTTCTAAACTATCAATGCTAAAAAAAAGGGGAATATAAGTTAAAATTAACAAAGCTAGAATATAAATAGGTAGACGAGATGGTTTCTTTCTATTTGGTGATTTTTTAAATGCTCTTTGCTCAATTCGATCGTTAATCAGCATGTCAGGATGTATTTTTTTTTGTTCATTAACAACGAAATCATTTGGTTCCCATTGAATAGAATTTCTATAAAAGTTTTTTAATTTACTTTGTTCTGATGCTATTTTTGCTTTATTAGAAGTGAAAATTGCAATGGTACCTTTTCTCTCTTGATTGTATTTATTTAGGTTTGCAATCAAGTCAATTTCACGCTCATCCAAAATAGATAAATCTTTTATAAGTAGGACACGACATACAGGTTTTTTTTTATTTTGTTGATTATCTGTAAGTTTAGAAAACGCTAGCTCAAATGGGCCAAGTAATAAATCAGCAATAAAAGAATCAAGTTTTTCATACTGATAAATTAGTAAATTTTTATTACTTTCTTTTATCAATTCGTCAAAAAGACAATTATAAATATAGTTAAGTAACTTTTGACTGTTTGAGTGAACTAACACATTAGAATCTTGAGTTGTTAATGATTGATGTATACTTTCGTAATTATCTATATCTTGTTTAGACAGCAACTTAAGTTTCAAGCTATTTTTGGGAGCTAGCACAGTTTTAATTAAGCACTTTGAAAAATAGCTAAATCATTTATTAACGAGTGCTGAAGTCAAAATTTTCATCAATCCTGAAACTTTACCTGGTGATGGAGATTTATTTGAAATAGAGACTTTTTTATCACTCATTAAATTTCTTTTAGTTCTATTACCGAAGTTAACAGAATTAGCATTGTTAACTGGTTGTATATCCGAGGATTTTTGGGACATAAATCTACTTAATTTAGTATTGTGTCTATCGATAACTCTTCTATTAGCAAAACTCAATTTTATTTCTTGAGCAGTTTTCTTATGAATCTCTCCAGCTTGTTTAATAGACTCAGCACATTTTTTAAATGCAGTTGCGGATAGATTTGAATTATCGTATATGAAACTTTCTTTGAAATATTTACGTATTTCAATATCATCTAGAATTGGTGGTAATAACATGAAAGATATTGGAAAATTTTCACTAGAGAAAGGATCATCGTTGAGTTGTTCATCAAGAACTCTTGAAGGGCACAATAGAAGAGAAGGTGGTATGCCATCCCTTGCCTCGAAAACCCATTTAATGTTTTCCAAAAATTTTATTGTTGCATTCAATTCAATACTTGAAACACTGGTTGGCACGACCACAAGATCAAATTCATGCATAAACTCGGAATCCATGGCTGCAGTCCATGTAAGATCACATATCACAACCTTAGATGAGGGTAAATACTTTCTAATTTTATTTCTAGCATCAATTAGCCATCTTCTTTCGCTGAAAGTATTTGTAACAAAATGTTCGTATTTCGCACCGCAATCCCGTGCGTTTTTCAACCATGAACTTGATGAACCATGAGGATCCAAATCAACTAAAACCGTTGATTGAGTATCTATTTCACTAAACCATGCAGCGAGATTTGCGGAAAGGGTGCTTTTACCTACCCCACCTTTTTGACTAACTATAAGTATTCGCAAATTATTCATATTACAAATTTATAAACTATTAAATAATACTAAAGTATAGTTATAATACTTCATCGACATCACTACTGCAACTATTTCGCAACATAGTAGTAGAATCGACACAAAATTATGTAACTATATTTGTTTATTTATGTGGTTTATATAATTTCAAATCGTGGTAAAAGAGACGATTAAACTCATGAATTCAACTTTTATTTCATCAAATTCATGAGTTTAAAAAAAAATTAAAACAAATTAATCTCAACCTACTCTAAATAAAAAAGAATAAATGTAAAAAAAATGCACTTACTTCCGTTTGTTAACAGAATCTTTAAATGCTTTTCCAGCAGTAAATTTAACTGTTCTAGAAGCGGCAATTTTAATTGCTTCACCTGTCCTTGGATTTCTTCCAGCTCTTGCTGCACGCTTACCTGAGCCAAAAGTTCCAAATCCAACTAGTTGTACTGTGTCCCCTTTGGAAACTGCTTTAATGATGCTTGATATGGTTGTACCCAATACTTCGTCAATCTTGGTTTTGGGAAGGCCAGTAGAACCGGCAATCACGTCAATAAGGTCGGCTTTATTCATGTTTCCTCTGTTTCATTAACTGTTATCGTTGTATTGAAATTTTATCAATTTATTGAGTACTATTGAAAAAAAATTTTCCATATTAGCTAAATATTTATTACTTATGAACGACTTTATTGGTTTTAAAAGTAAGAGTTTTGTGTTAGGAAGAGGCCGGATTACAAGCAGCCAAAAGACAGCTATTGAGAAATATAAAAAAAAATGGGTTTTAGAAATTATCGATGGCCATATTGCACCTGATTTAATTTTCGGTCGAAAAGCCCCATTAATGCTTGAAATAGGATTTGGTATGGGAGATTTTCTAATCAACTACGCTATTCAAAATCCAAGCTGGAATGTAATTGGAATTGAAGTTTATAGAGCTGGAATTGGAAAAGTTTTAAGAACTATTAAAAAGAATGAAGTAAATAATTTAAGATTAATAGAGGGTGATGCAGTTGAAATTTGTCAAAAAATGTTTGGTGAAAAAACTTTTCAAACTATCAACCTTTTTTTTCCAGACCCTTGGCCTAAAAAGAAACACCATAAAAGGAGGATAGTGGATACAGAATTTATAAAAAACGTTGCGAAGATTTTAGACTCTTCAGGAGTCTTTTTTTGTTCAACAGATAATGAAAATTATGCAAATTTTATTAAGAATAAATTAAATGAAAGTAAAATTTTTACTATTCAAAAACAAATTCTTCTAAAAAAAAATAACAAACGATTTATTTCTAAATTTGAACAAAGAGCAATTGATTCAAATAGTAAAATTTTTAATTTTGCTTTTGAAAAAATTTAGGTTAACTTAATAAAAGTAGAATCAATATTCCAACAAATATTCTGTAGTAGCCAAAAATTCTCAAACTTCTTGTTTGCACAAATCCAATCAACCACTTAATTACAAATGATGCACTGATAAAAGCACTAATAAGATCGGAAGAGC
>NHHF01000092.1 GCA_002171155.1 Betaproteobacteria bacterium TMED156 | reverse complement strand
ATATTAATAATGTGTCCTTGCTTTTTATTTTCTTTCCATTTCTTCCATACAGTTTCTAAAACTAAACTTTGATTGAATTGGTGTAACGCACTGCTATTAATAAAAACATCATAATCTAAACTAGACTGTGCTATTATACCACGGCCGTCTTTAGTACATAAGTCATAACTGTTTGTTCTACTAACAAAGTCTGTTTCTGGACATACTAGAGCAAATTTTTCTGCCAATCCATACTTAGGATTACCTGTCATTAATATTTTCATATTAATATACCCTGGCCTTTGGTGGTATGGCTTCCATTTCGTTTGTCAATGGTTTAAGTGCTACTGCTCTGTAACCAATTCTACTATTGTGTCCACCCATCCATGCTAGTGTGTGCTTCATCCAATTTTTATCATCACGTTCTGGATAATCATCTCTTGAATGTGCACCTCTTGATTCTGTTCTTGAGAAAGCAGATTTCAAAGTTACCTGTGCCTGTAGTAAAAGATTTTCAAGTTCCATAGCTTCAGTTAAGTCTAAATTAAAAATCATTCCTTCTTCTTTGACAACTCCTTGTCTAAAGTCTTCTAAAGGCTTTTCCATTTCATTCATGCCGACACTGATATTTTCACCTGTTCTAAATACTGCGGCTCTTCTTTGCATAATGTCTTGCATTCTTTCTCTAACGTCTGCTAAATTTACATCTGATCTTTTTGTGTGTATTTCATCTATTCTTGCTAATGCTTTATCAACTGCTTCTTGTGTTGACTCTTGTACATCACCATTTGGTTCTAAAATAGTTGAACATCTATTTGCGGCCGCTTTACCAAACACTACTAAATCAATTAATGAATTTGATCCTAATCTATTTGCTCCATGCACACTTACACATGCCGCTTCACCAATTGCCATTAGTCCTGGAACAGTCTGTACGTCATCATTATTGTCAAGTGTTATTACTTCTGCATTTAAGTTTGTTGGTATGCCACCCATGTTGTAGTGAACAGTTGGTACAATGTTTATTGGTTCTTTTCTAACATCAACACTGCCAAACTTTTTTGCTTCTTCTACAATGCCTGGTAGCCTTTCCATTAATATTTTTTCATCTAAGTGCATCAAGTTTAAATGCACATAATCTTTATCTGGTCCACAACCTCTGCCTTCATTTATTTCTACAGTGATTGCTCTTGCAACAACATCTCTTGATGCAAGGTCTTTGGCGTTGGGAGCATATCTTTCCATAAACCTTTCGCCTTCTGAATTAGTTAAGTATCCACCTTCACCTCTGGCACCTTCAGTGATTAAACATCCTACACCATATATACCTGATGGATGAAATTGTACGAACTCCATGTCTTGCATAGGTAGTCCTGCTCTTAGTACCATACCTCCTCCATCACCTGTACAGGTGTGAGCTGACGTGGCACTTTTATAAACTTTACCATAACCACCTGTTGCTAACACAGTCATGTTGGCATCAAACTGATGTATCTCACCTGTCTCTAAACAAATAGAAAGTGAACCTGTACACTTACCATTGTCCATTAATAAATCTGTTGTGTAATACTCATCAAAAAATTGTACGTTCTGTGATAAACATTGTCCATACAATGTGTGTAGTATAGCATGTCCTGTTCTATCCGCCGCGGCACATGTTCTTTGTACTATGCCTTCTCCATAGTTAGATGTCATACCACCAAATGGTCTTTGATAAATTTTACCATCTTGTGTTCTACTGAATGGAACACCATAGTGTTCTAATTCTATTACAGCATCTTTGGCATTCTTGCACAGATATTCAACTGCATCTTGATCAGCTAACCAATCTCCACCTTTGATTGTATCATAGGCATGCCATCTCCAATCATCTTCACCCATGTTACCAAGTGCGGCTGATATACCACCTTGTGCGGCAACTGTGTGACTTCTCATTGGATATATTTTAGATACAACAGCAGTCTTCAAACCTTTTTCGACCATGCCAAGTGCGGCACGAAGTCCTGAGCCACCACCGCCTATAACTATTACATCAAATTTATGTTTGTGTGCTACTTCTTTCATTATTTTCTTTTACCTGGCTTATTGGTTCGATGATCAATTTGTCCTTTTCTTTTTGCCATGTGTTTTTCTTTTTTCTTTTGTCTACGACCTTCAACAACATCAATTAATTCTCTACCTGGTGCCTTGTTGAGCCTTTCTGCTTTATTCCTTCGTGAAACTTCTAAACTCATCTTTAACACAGCTTCTTCTTCGGCCCAAAATTCATCAAATGTTTTGTTGATCATTTAATTTCTTTCATAGTCTTAATAAGTTCTCTCCAGTATTCTGTGTGACTGTGATCCAAAAGTTTTTGTCTATTGTGTAAAAGTTTTGGCCATACACGTTTGTATAAACTATGTAACTCTTCTTTTGGAAATGCGTTTACTCTAATAATATTTTGCATGACACTGTAAAAACGTTGGGCATGATCTTGTATGTTATCGTAGTGTTCATCGAAAAATTCTGGAAATGTTTCGTAACCATTTTCTTTTAAGTATGCAAGTAATCCTGGATGACCTAAAAGTATAAATGGTTGTAGATTCATAATTGGTTTGTATATTTTTTCTGTAACAAAGAATGATGGTTCTGCCGGCCATGTTTCTGTAGTAACGTTGAAGTAACTATCAGCATAATGTTCAGCAGTCATTCCTCTATTGTGCCAGGCATCTTGTGTAGCATCAACATCAAGAGTCATTTCTTTTATTTTATATGCTTTATGAAACTCTAACATATCTATAAGACGTCGATCACCTGTACCTTTTTGTATAGGCTGAAAACAAAAATGTTCAGGTTGATAAGGTATATCAAATTTATTAAGATAACTTACAATGTTTCCTTTAAATAAATCATTACGGGCAAACTCTGTCATTAAAAATTTACGATGTGGTCTCCCTCCTCCATTTAAGCATAAAAAGTTATGATTTCTTTTTCTATCACGTGTTTCTTCGGTAGCTGGAACTAATTCTTTTGACTCATCTTCTCTTCCTACAACTTGGCTTTTAATATAATCTGAAAACTCCCAAGCAAAGTGATCAAAAGTGAAAACATTTTGTAAGTAATACTCATAGTAAGGACCTTGTCCAGAGCTCATGTATTTGCCATAGTTTTGATCAAACTTTTGATCACCAAATATCAATATAAAGTTTTCTTTTGGTATCTTTAACCAACCTAAACTTCTTTCAATAACATTAATCCAATTTACTTGATTAACAGGAAAGGCCTCATAAGCATAATACAATACTAGTTTAACAGCACCACGTCTAATCATATCTAATGAATAATCACTTATATTACCAAACATATTTTCTGTCAGTAATGATATGTCCATATGGTTTGGTTCCATTACATACCAGTCTTTGCAACCTACGTCTTCTGCAATATCTTGTGGTGTTACATTGTGTACATGAATACCTGCTTGAGCAGATAATAATGGAAAAAATCCTCTGTTATACCTTTCTAATGGTATAAATCTAGTAAGTACGTTGATATCATAGCGATGCTTCCATTTAGTATCCCATTCTTTGATATACTTTGGATGTAATCCATTGGGCATTGGAGTTCCATCATCACTCCAGTTATCCCAAACTAATCTTATTTTTATACTTTCACCAGAACCTAGCATTTTTCTACCTTGTTTAACATATTTATACAGTTAAAACTAGTTATATTATAACTTTATATTTTCACAAGAGCAAGTAAATAATGATGAGTGGAGAAGACGCGACTTCTAAGCTCAAAAAAAGCAAAAAGCAATCTACTTTAGATTGCTAATATATCGATATAGGAGCAATTAAACAATGGCAAGTTATGCAATTCAAAGACGTAGAGGTACTGCCGCTGAACATGGTTCATTCACAGGTTTAGCAGGTGAGTTAACAGTAAACACTACTAGAAACTCTATCCACGTACATGACGCTTCAACTGCCGGTGGACACGAGTTAGCGAAAGCTGACTTATCGAACTTAACAACTACAGCATTAAATGGTTCTCTTTTAATAGACACTGATAATGCATACGACTTAGGTTCAGCATCAGCAGGTTTTAGAAACGTATTCATTTCTGGAAACTTAACAGTATCAGGTACTACAACTACAGTATCATCTACAAATACAGTAATTAACGATTCATTGGTTGTATTAAATAACGGTACAACTGGTAACAACGCAAAAGACGTTGGTCACATCATCGAAAGAGGTGACTTGACTAATGTTGGTATGATCTGGGACGAATCAGAAGATCAGTTTGCTTTCGTAAACACAACGGAAGACGGTACAACATCAGGTAACGTAACTATTGCCTCATACGCAAACATCAGAGCCGACGTTGCAACATTAACAGCAACAACGGCAAGATATGCGGATTTGGCTGAACGTTATGAAGCAGATGCACAGTACGACGCAGGTACAGTTGTTATATTCGGTGGCGACAAAGAAATCACAATGGCTAACGGTGAATACGATCACAGAGTAGCAGGCGTAATTTCTTCAGCACCAGCTTACATGATGAACTCAGAAGCAGGTGATGACGCAACACACCCATACGTAGCACTTACAGGTAGAGTGCCATGTAAAGTAACAGGTTCAATCAAAAAAGGCGATTTATTATGCACATCAGCAATGGCGGGTCACGCAATGGCAGGTGAAGCAAAATGTGGTCACATGATTGGTAAAGCGTTAGAAGATTTTGACGGCGAAGCAGGCGTTATTGAAGTATTAGTGAACTTAATGTAATTGAAAGGGGAAATTAAATTATGGCAAACATGAGATATTTTAACCTAAAAGCATTAAACAACATTAGGGTTTCAAACTTAGATCCTAACGTAAACGTTAGAAGAGTTTTCGATCCAATGCACAACGACTTGGCTGACTACGGTGCAGTAACAGAAGCAAACTCAAACTTCCCACAACACAACTTTGGTGCTGGTGAGGCAGGAATGGGTTTCTTAGGTACATTTATGGACTTAGGATCTGTAGCTGACGCAGTTAACTTTGACGGTAACAACTACGATTTCGGAACAATCGCTTAATAGATTAACATCTTAAAATATTAAAAGGGTCAATTGTTTTACAGTTGGCCCTTTTTTAATGACCTTTTAATCAGATATAGAACTCTATAAATAACTTACACACATATTTTCTATGTGTTCTTTTAGGAGAGATTACATAACCAAGAGATCGCGTCCGGTTTGCAATCTTAGTTTTAATGAGAGGATTATGTCTGATATATACGTGGTCCTCTCATATTTTTTAATCAAATAAATATTACAAATGATCATTGATAAAGATAAATTAGACTGGATTCAAGTTGACTTAACTGCAAGATGTCAAGCAATGTGTCTCGAGTGTGCCCGTAATATTGAAGGTGTAACTGTAAATCCTTACATAGGAAAATCAAACACTTGGGATATGCCTTTAGAAATTTTTCAAAAAGCAGTTACTCCATCGATGTTCAAAAGTAATTTAAAAAAAATATTACTTAATGGAAACTTTGGTGATCCTTGTATACANCCTAACTTTTTAAACATAGCTGACTATGTTGTTCAAAGTGTACTTCATTCTCATGATAGTAATAATTTTAATTTTACAGTCGCAACTAATGGTGCAATGTTTGATAATGAATATTGGGCAAAAGTAGGTAAAACTTTATCTCCATTAAGCGGACACAAAGTACAATTTGCATTAGATGGATTAGAAGACACTCATTCAATATATAGAAGAAACACAAAGTATGAAGATATAATTGAACATGTAAAAAGTTTTACTGAACATGGAGGTAAAGCTGTTTGGCAATTTATCATATTTGAACATAATGTACATCAAGTTGATGAAGCAAGAAAAAGAGCAAGTGACCTTGGTATGGAATTTAGATTAGTAGGAGATCCAAATATGAATAGTGGTGGTGCTAGATCTTACCAAAACACAGTTGACAATCTTAGAACAGAACATAAAGAAACAGACTCAAACGTAAGAGTAGGTCAACAAACAAAAAAAGAAAAAGAAGTTGTAGTGTCTAAGGTAAAAAATGAATCAATTAAAAAAGCAGAAAGTCATATTCAAACAGAAGCTGTTAAAAAAGTCAACGAATTAACAAACACACATAAAAATTTAAATCCATCAGTTAAAGACATCAACGACTTATTAGATACTGCAAAAATTAGTTGTCAATATTATGAAAACAAAGGTATGTATATTGAATATGACGGAACTGTTTGGATGTGTTGCTGGACAGGTGATATGCATAAAAGAAAAGAAAGAGCATTTGGTGGTGCAAAGTTTGACACAGATCAATGGGACCATATTCAAAATAAATTTGGTGACAACTTTAATAGTTTACATCATCACACTTTCGATGAAATACTTAACCATGAATTTTTTGTATCTTATTTAGATAAAACGTTTAACAACACTAGATATCACCCAGATACACCAAGAATACATACCTGTGCCAAAACTTGTATATGGAATAAGAACTTTTCTAAATAAAATACGTTATATTGGTAGTTAATATACGTATTTTAATTGTTGTTCTACACTATAAATATAACTAACCACTCCGAACGAAAGTGGATTATATAACAACGAGGCAGACCCTCCCAAATACGTTAAAATACAATATAGCTTATTAAAGGGAGAATATTATAATGGCTAACATTAAAAACTTCGGTTTAGCTGGTATTGGCTCAGACGTACAATTTGGTAAAAGTGGTGGTAGATTAGTATATGATTCATCATCTTCTTTCTTCAAATTTACAACTGATGGCTCTACATTAACTCAAATCAGAGCGGCTTCTCCATCAAACGCGGCTGACGTTGCAACAAAACAATATGTTGATGCAACTAAATCAGGCCTTGATGTGAAAGACTCTGTTAGAGCGGCTACAACTGGTAACATAACTATAGCATCTGACTTAAACGTTGGCGATACAATCGACGGCGTTACACTTGCAGATGGCGACAGAGTTCTTTTAAAAGATCAAACTGACGCTTCTGAAAATGGTGTATACACAGCAGGCGCTTCACCGGCTAGAGCAACTGATTTTGATTCAGATGCAGAAGTAACAGCTGGTGCTTTCTTCTTCGTAGAAGAAGGTTCGGCTAACGCTGACTCTGGTTTCGTTATCTCAACAGACGACGATATCACAGTTGGTTCAACTAACATTGCTTTTACTCAGTTCTCAGGTACAGGTCAAATTGTAGCTGGTAACGGTTTAGCAAAATCAGGTAACACCCTGAGCGTAAATGTTGATGATTCAACTTTAGAGATCAATTCAGATACTTTAAGAATCAAAACAACATACACAGGTCAAAACTCAATCACAACATTAGGCACAATTGCAACTGGTGTGTGGAACGGTACTGACATTGGTGTAGCACACGGTGGTACAGGTGCTTCTGACGCCGCAACTGCTAGAACTAACTTAGGTTTAGCAATTGGTTCAGACGTACAGGCATATGACGCACAATTGGCTGACATTGCTGGCTTAACTCCAACAGACGGTAACATCATCATTGGTGATGGTGCAAACTTCACATTAGAGTCAGGCGCAACAGCAAGAGCATCTTTAGGTTTAACTATTGGTACTCACGTACAGGCATATGATGCACAATTGGCTTCTATTGCAGGCTTGGCAGACACAGACGGTAAATTCATCGTAGGTTCAGCTTCAGGTTTCGTAGCAGAAGACGGTAACACAGCAAGAACATCACTAGGCTTAGGTACTGGTGATACACCTACATTCAACGGTGCGGCAATGGGTTCAGCGGCTATTACAGGCGTTGCAGATCCATCAAACGCTCAAGATGCGGCTACTAAGGCGTATGTTGATGCACAAATTGCCTCTGAAGATACACTTGCTGAATTAAATGACACAAACATCACTGCTCCGGCAGATGGTGCTATGTTATTATACGACACAGGTAACTCTGTATGGATCGACGCGGCTATGTCGGGCGATGCTACATTGGCAGACACTGGTGCTATCACTTTAGCAAACAGTGACTCAACTAGAACAAACTTAGGTTTGGCTATTGGTACAAACGTTCAGGCGTTTGACGCTCAGTTATCTGACGTTGCTGGTTTAACACCGGCAGACGGTGCTTTTATCGTAGGGAATGGCGCTAACTTCGTAGCTGAAACTGGTGGCACTGCTAGAACTTCTTTAGGTTTAGGCTCAATTGCAACACAGGCGGCTAACTCAGTAGCAATAACTGGTGGTACAATCTCTGGTATTACTACTTTCACAACTGGTACATTAGGCTCAACAGCGACTATCGATGGTGACGCTCAAATTACTGGTAACTTAACTGTTGACGGTAACTTAACTGTTTCAGGTACATCTATTACATTAGATGTTGGTACAGTTACATCTGAAGACAAATTTATGCAAGTAAACAGTGGTGCTACATCACAAGAAACTGGTTTAGCTGGTGGTATTGAGATCAAAAGATCAAACACTGCTGACACAGACCAATTTGCATTTGTTAACTTCGACGACTCAACAGACTCTTTCACATTCAAAACTGGTTCAGCTAACCAGGCATCATCATCAGACGCAACTATGCGTTTTGGTACAATTGCCGCTGGTACATGGAACGGTTCTGCAATTGGAAGAACATACGGTGGCTTTGGTACTTCAATCTCAGGTCACGGTAACAACTCACTTGTTGAAGCAGACGGCGGCGAAATCGGCGTAGGTTCAACAGGCCAATACTTAAGATCAGACGGAACTAACTTCTCAGCATCTGCTTTAGCGGCATCAGATTTATCTGGTACTGTTGCGGCGGCTAACGGTGGTTTAGGTACAAACATCTCTTCTTTCTCACAAAGCTCTATCATCACAACAGACGGT
>NHHF01000091.1 GCA_002171155.1 Betaproteobacteria bacterium TMED156 | reverse complement strand
ATAAAAAATACTTTTTTGATCTGTAGTTTTTTTTCCGTGATAGACATTATCAATAGAAAAATAATCTTTGTCTTTAACATATTCAGGAAGAATGCTGTTTTTAATACTATTTAAATCCCAAACATTTTTTAAAACTATTTGAGTAAACCTAAAATTATTATCTCTTGGATGTTTCTTTAAATCTTCAATAAAATGATCAACATCAAGATTTTTGAAAATATAATCTATAAATTTCATTTAAATTAATTATTCATTGAAAAATATTTTTCTAATCTATTTTTATAAAGTGCATATATCCTTTTATCAATTTCATCATAATACTTCTGAGTTTTAGGATCAACTTTATCAACATCAACTAGCTGGACATGAATTTCAAGAGTTCTCTCAGTAAGAAAACCATCTCGTCCGTACCATTGATTTTGTGCACACCATTTATCAGCCATTGGACATTTTATATTATCAATAAGATCATCAAACCATTTACTTTTATCCATTAATGAACCTTCTTTTTAAAATTGATTTCAGAATGATTAAAAACCTTAGCATACGATAGTCTCATTAAATTCAATACATGAACAAAATCCTGAACTTTATTCTTTTTTGAATTTAACCAAGGAATATCTGATTCATCAATGCCCAAATCATGCGTGATAAATTTATCAATTATATTCAAGATTCTATTCCTATCTTCAGGGCTTAGCCTAGAAAACATAATATTTATTACATTTGAGGCATCTTCTGTTGTAACTGCATCTTTGGTTTGTTTTTGTTCTTTCGTGCTCATAAGTTTCTCCTTTATTAAAGTTAAAACTTGTACGAAATGATTTAGTAATAGGTAGGTTTGTTTTCCTAGTATTATTAAACATGACATTACAAGGTTATGTTTAATTAAACTGCAATAACAATAGTTCGTTTAACTAATTAAATAAGAATAACATGCCTTTTTTTTTATTCAATAATTAATTATATTAAATTTATGGTACCAAAACTCATTTTAAATAAAATTTCTTCAGATGAAATTTTTCTCAAATTTGATTGTGGAGATTTATTAAAAAGGCGCAAAGTATCCAAGTGGGAAGATATACGTAATTGTATCAAATATATTGATGAATTTTTGCCCGAACTAGAAGAGACATCAAGCATGACTATAAAGAGAATGATGATAACTTTGCAATATACCTTGCCCAATCAAAAACAAATTCAAAAAGATAAAAAAAAATATAAGGTAAAAGACGAGAACATTCATTATATTGATATCATTAAATTTATAGATAATACGCTTTATTTAGACCAACATTTGCTAATGTTTTATGAGAGGCAAATATTAGCACTATCAAATATATGCAGAAATTTAAAAAAGTTGCATTTTATAGAATGCTACCCATGTGAAGGTTTTTTAGATCAATTTAAAGATGAGGAAAAAGAAAAATTTATCAGGAGTGTATTGGGACAAAAAGAATGGTTTAATGGTGGAATGGAAATTGAAATCAAATATAGATATGATGGTAAATATAAAAACGATCTTGATTCATTGCTATATTTAAGAAAACATATTGATAAGAAAATAAAGTTTAAATTTTTTTCTAATAAAGAAGATAGAAAAATACTAAAAAAACATAAATTAATTTAACAATTTTCTTGCCACACACCTGTCACATAGTTTTTTATTTATTTATTTTAAACTTTAATAATTTACAAAAATTATTTACTAATCTCATTTCATTAATTTTTGAGCAAGAAGCATTTAATAAACTTGGATTAAATAAGATAACAGTGGAGCATTGGGCTCTTGAAACCGCAACGTTTAATCTGTTTCTACTGAAAAAAAATTCTTTATGCCTTGGTAAATTCTCTGGGTCTGAGGATGTCATAGAAATAAATACAACTTTTGCTTCTTGTCCTTGAAATTTATCAATAGTTCCAACCTTTGATCCCTTTGGTAAATTCCTACTAAGATTGTTAACTTGCATATTAAATGGTGCAACTATTAGAATATCTTCTAAATTTATTTTTCTTTCTTTTGTTGTTCCACTATCTTTACAACTTTTTCCAATTGCAGCTTTCATCATTGAATTAATCTCTTTAACTTCCTCATCTGACTTTTGCGAACAGTTAAGATGATTCATTGAAACAAAAGATATACCTTCATCTTTAATAGATTTAGATTGAAGCTTTACATGTCTTTCTTTTGTAATCTCATGTGGCTTTAATCTTGAGTCATAAAAACTGTCAGAGATATAATCGCAAATTTTATAATTTAATCTTCTAGTTTTATCTAAGAATATACCTTTGTTTGTAGGTATTGTGTCATAATCGGATAATAAATATTCAAGAGAACTCTTACCAGTATCACCAGCATGTGTTCCTTTGATTGGTTGAGATAATTGCATTTGATCACCAATCAAAATAATATTTTTTGTACTCGTACTCATTGCTAAGGTGTTGGCTAATGAGACTTGCCCAGCTTCATCTACAAATAAATAATCAATTTTTTGATTAAGTCTTGCATCAGAAAATAACCAAGCTGTTCCAGCAAATAATTGATTTGTATAATCATAATCTTTTTTTACTGAGCCTAGATCATCTATAATTTTACCATTAAGTTTGTCGTCTGGCTTTGAACTTTTTTTGAAACCCTTGAATGTAAACTTTTCTTCGATTGCCAACTCCTCAATCTGGCTTAAGAGATTATTAATAGCTTTGTGGGAATTGCTCGTCACGCCTACTCTTTTTTTATTTTTAATTAAATCTAAAATAATTTTAGCTGATGTATAAGTCTTACCAGCTCCTGGTGGACCTTGAATCAAAAGATAAGATGAATTCAAATCTTTAACTGCTCGTATAACTTCAGAGACTATATTTTTATTATTATCAATTATCGGATCACCTTTTTTTATATTTAAAATATCAGGAAAGGTATTTTCTAAAATATCTATTCCACATTTAAAATGTAAAGGGTTGTCTCCACAATAACTCTTCATAAATTTAGTTAAAGCACCTTGGATAACGTCTGTTTTAGGTGAAGGTGCGGGTCCAAAAGTAAAAATTTCTGGAGGCTCTTCTTTGCCTGGCTTGGATATTATTTCTATTAAATTATCATCATCATCATTTTCAGTAATTTTTCCTATTTTTCCAAAATTTTTTGAAAGAAATATTTCTGAAGCATAAGACCCTTCCTTTACTTTGTAGTTTTGTGTTTCAAAATTGTAGATATATTTTATTTCACCAGTTTTTTTGTCTTCAGTTTTTTTTTACAAAATTACAATTTGCCAAACATTCTGCATCATCTAATAGCTCTTCATGAGTTTTTTCTAATCGACCATAATATGCCCAAGAATCTGGTTTGGCTTCTCTTCTATGAAAACCTACAAGATCAATTAAATTATTTGTAACAATATTATTCTTATCTCTTTTAGATAAAGCCTTAATGAGTTGAATTTCTTCTTTTTCAATTTCTTCAACAGATCTTCCTTTCTTTTTACCAGGTTTTTTTAATGCTTCTAATTCTTTATCTGATAAAGGAACTTTTGAGTTTTCAAACCAGGGAATGTGTTTTGGTTTATTTTCTAATAAAAAATTTCTTAGATCGTGAGTAGAAATACAATCTTCTTCATTATAATCTATTATATCTTGCTTGATCTTTTTATCTTTTGTTGATGCCCAGTTATCAAATAAACTTACGCTTTCTGTTGCCGTTTTAATATTAGCTTCTCTATCTTTTCGATAAAATTTTTCTAAATCTTTTAAAGAAATACCTTTTTCGCTAGTTTGCAATGTATGTTGAACTACTCTATACAAATCTACAAATTTTTGAGTCCTTAATAAGTTATCTATAAAATTATTTCCTTCTGGAAAAATAGATGAATATTCACTTGCTAAATTTTTCAATGCCGTAGTCTCATAATTGTTATAATGATAAATGAAAGCATCTGGAAACTTTGTTAATCTTTCTTTCAAAAATAAAATGAACTCTTTAAAAATTTTGAATTCACCATCTCTATCAGGTTTATCTAAAAAGAAAGATTTAAATTTGAAACTTTTATTTTCTTTAAAATATAATCCATGCAGATATTCTAAATTTCTTGAACTTAAATCTGGAAATCCTTCTATATCAAAAAATAAATCTCCATCGTTTGGTCTGGGAATTTTATAAAAACCTTTACCTTCTTGCTGTTCGATAAAAACACATTTGCTCTTACTAGTTAGTCTTTTTTCTTCTTGTAACTTTGCCTGGTTACAAAGTCTTATTTTGGTTGCAGGATTTATTTTAGCTTTAATTTTATTTGGATCACTTCCTGCAAGCTTATCTACGGTATCAATCCCCTCTAATTTAAACTTTACAATTTGAGACTTAATAATATTAGCTACTTGATTAACATAATTATCACTATCCCAAATACCTTGGCATACATCTTTCCAATTACATATATCGCAATGTTTGCATTTCTCTGGATAAAGATTTTTCTTTTTTGCAGATTTTAAAAACTCATCAAATTGAAGTTTTGTGTAAGAAAAATATTCATAAAATTCATTAACTTTGAATTCATTAACTTTATCAGTTCCATCTATCAGAAACATTTTATTAGGCAGTGATCCAGTAAGTTTACTAACTAGATGAGAGTATCCTGTTATTTGCAGAACATGACTTGGTTTTAGATTTCTAGTGATTTTGGTGTCATAAACATCATAATTATATTCACCTATTTTTGATTTCTCTTTTGTTTTAATTAAAAAATCTGTCTCACCTCTAAAATTTTTATCAATAAAAAACGCCTTATAAATTAAATCATAACCATCTTTGATAGCTTGAATAGTTTTTTCATACCTTATTTGGTCATCAAGTTTAGGGTCAATTGTTATATTTTTTTTATATTTTTTTTGAAATAATTTTAAATGTTTAGCTTCATGCTCATCACCAAAGCGTCTCAACAGTTTAATATCTTCTGAAGGTTTTTTTTTTATCAAACCTTGTTCATCCTCGATTAAATCATTGAAGATATGATATTTGCAATTAACAAAATTATTTAAATCTGAGGGAGAATACTTAATGTCATTTTTATTGACTTTCATGTTTTAAAAATAATAATACCATTGATTTTATAAAGCTCATAAATAAAATTTCATTAAAAAAATAAAGAATCCTAATAATCTTCACCTATGAATTATGGTGAAAAGCAAGAACTACTATTCAAAATTTATTGTACCTATTTAAGAGATACTAAAAACAAAAGCTCAGTTCTAAAAGAAATTGAACATGTTGGCTTTGATGAAGAGTATTTAAGTCATAATTTTTCAAATTTAAAATTTAATGATTTAGAAAATGATGATAAATTAATTAAAAAAATTTCTAGTGAAATTAATATTGTCAAATCTAAATCAACAGATAAAGCAGATATCAAAATTAATAATGTATCATATTCTTTAAAGTGCACAGGTCATGCAATGCCAGCAATTATAAATCATACACCTAGAAATGGATGGTTAAAAATAGCTGAAAGAGAAGGTTTAGATATTATTAAATTAGATAACATAATTAATGAGTATTGGAATTTAAGAGAAGCTAAAGAAATTTCAGAGGACTGTAGTAATTCAAACTCAAAATCACCTTTCAAAGATAACATTGAGATTATAAAACCTTTTTTAAATTACTTTTTATTTAAAGGAACGGGCAAAGGTAAATCAGATAATCCAGCGGATAGAATATTATCTTTTGAAAGTTATAGTAATTTAAAGTCATGGAAAATATATGGCGATGAATATTTAGATAAACACTGGGATAAACTGGTATTTTCAGTAAGATCAAAAGGAATGCCTGAAAACTACAAGCAACATAAAGATAAAAATATTATTGAGCCTTGGACAAGAAATTTCAAAGGAAAGAAAGGTGGAAAGAAACTTAGAGGTTCCTTGCACGTAAGAGTGGCTTAATTATTTCTTGTAACTTTTATAATGATCAACGAAAGTTTTACCCACTTCTCTTGCAACATCTACAGCAACTGAATTTCCTAACTGCTTTAAAGACTGTGTTCTTGAACCAGGTAATTTAAAACCTTTTGGGAAACCCATCATTTGTAATCCTTGTTCTGGGGTAATTCGAACTTCTTTTTTATTTATAATATAAGAGTCCCAGTTTCTTCTATCCTTAACTCCAGATCCTGCCCCACCAACTCTTAATGTAAATCCAATAACTCTTTCTGTTTTTCCATCAAAGTCAGTTGAACATTTCCCGTTCATAATATCTGACATAGTTTTTTTAAGCTTTTTCTTATTAGGAAATTGTATTGGTAATTCATGAAATTGTTTATCTAAACGTTTCTTGTCAAAACCAACCATAAATATTCTGGGTCTATGAGTTGGCAAACCATAATCACTTGCTCTTAATACCTTGTAATCAAATGTATAATCTAGATCTCTTATCTTTTTTGATATTGTCTTAAGCGTTCTACCGCTATCATGGTTTCTTAAATGCTGAACATTTTCTAATATATAGCCAAGAGGTCGCTTGGTTTTAATAATATCCTCAATTGCAAAAAATAAATTTCCACTTTTATTATCCTTAAATCCTTTCTTTTGACCCACTTGAGAGAAGGGCTGACATGGAAAACCAGCGCAAAGGATGTCAAAATCTGGCATTTTGTTAAAATCAACTGACCAAATATCCTCAGGAAATAAACTATCCTTTTTCAAAAAACTTTCATTAAAATTTGCAAGGTAGGTTTGACGAGCAAAATTGTCAATTTCACATGCAAGTACACACTTCATACCTATAGATTTCAAGGCTATATGAAATCCACCTATACCTGCAAACAAATCTATAAACTTCATATATAAATATAAAAATACTGTCTAAAGTAGTTAACAAAACTACCATATAACCATATTAACATATTACCATTATATATATTTATACCTATAGATACCTAAAGATATTATCTGGTAATTGAGTCACTCTGACTCACCTGTGTTTAAAAATTAGGGTTTATTATTACCTCAGTCAAATGAAAAACATTACTTTTAAACCATATTCAAATTGTCATCCAGGTGAATACTGGTCAATATTCTTTAATTCTGAAGTTGTTAAATATCCACGTGGAGAGAGGGAAATTTTGTTTTTTTTAATACTAAACGATGAGTATAAACCATTATTAAATAACTACGGAGACGCTTGTTACTCAGTAATAGTATGCAATAAAAGCAAAGGAATAAGTCCAAAAAGCAAAATTACTAAAATTAAAAAGTCTATGCTATCCAAGGAAGAATATGATCCTATTAATTGTCTAATAGAATTACCCGAATTATCTTGCTTTTATAAAAGAAAATTTAGAGTTCTCGTTGAAAAAAAAAGTGATCTATCATTCATTACAAAAATAAAAAGATCAAGAGATGATGAGTGGGAGAATATTGAGGGAGAGTTTGATGGATATAAAAAATCAGATTTAAAATTTAATGAAGATTATATAATTAAGTCCTTTAAAAAAGTTGAAAAAAATATTTTCTATAAAGAAAGAATAAATAGACTGAATTGTATATTAAGAATCTTTAATGATTATAAGGATAATCAAGGAATTCTAATTAGTGATGATATTGCAGCAAAAAAATTTGCATCAGGTAGAAAAAGTGGATTTTATAGTCGCTATATAATGTTAAAGAAACTTTTTGAAGAACCGAGTTTGGAAAATATAAAATTATTTTTTTAGTATAAAGGTGATTAACACAGCATTAAAATACTGGACTTTGAAAATTTGTATTAAATCTTACAATGTTAACCATGGTGGTTAACAGTATAATTTAATTCCTCAAAAACTCATATATATATTTATATGCCACTACCCCTATGGCTACTGCCCACCAAATAATTGCCAGCTTACTGAATGATTTTCCAGAGTTTACTTGCGTTTTCTTTGTTTATACAATCTAAAACTCTGTTTTACCCTCAAATATTTTAGTTTGGGGACTGGTCAATATTATAAATATATATTAATCTTCTAATATCATGCCAAATGTACCNAGCCATGTTTATATAAATGAAGTTAAAGAACAGCATATAGAAAAAGTAAAAATTGATACAAATTCAAAATATATAATTCCNTATAANGATTGGGAAATAAAACAAAAAGCTCTTNCAGTTTATGAGGTTCCTATTGAGTATTGTAAATATAGATTNGATAACGGAAGAATAAAAACTCAAATTCTAACACATATCAAGCTTAAAGGTTCTTTAAACGCAGAAAGTGATGACACTCAAAAAATAATATCAGAATATCTTGGAAAATCAGATACTAAAACAAATGATGATTTAAAAAAAATTCTTAAAAAGGAAGGTCAAAAGGATCCAGCAGTAATGACTGCTGACGGTTTTCTTATTAATGGGAATAGAAGAAAATGGGCATTTGAACAACTCTTAAATGAATATCCTGAAGAGAAATATAAAAAACTTAAAGTTGTTATTTTACCAGGCTCAGAAGATCCTGAGAGACCAACTGTTAAAGATATCGCAATTTTAGAAAATAGATTTCAGGTTTATTTAACTGGAAAGTCTGAATACAGTAAAATGAACAAAGCTCTTACTTATTATACAAATACTTTGTCAGGAATAACTTTAGAGGAACTTTTAAAAGATGACCCAACATTCGGTGACTCAGATAATAAAAAATTTCAACAAAAATTAAAAAAAATTTAAAAAAGAGTATTTTGAACCTATTAAATTAATGGATGAGTATTTAGAAGCAAATAATACTAAAGGAGATTATAGTAGAGTTTCAAATAGGTGGATGTCTTTCGAAGAATTAGGAAAAAATTTAACATCTCAATTTGAAAATGAAAAATTTCTTGTTGAACACAATATAGAAAAAAAAGAGGTTGGAATGTTAAAATCAGCTGCATTCAACATTATTAAAATAAAAGATTCTAGTGAAGTAGCAGCTGATAATAGATATTTGATTAGAGGACTTCCAAGATGGATCAAAGCAGAAAAAAAAGATGTTCTTAAAATTGGAAATATTGAAGATGTAGATGAAAAAATTAAAGATCCAGACGAGAGAGACAGAGAATGGCAACACACTAAAGCTTCTCAGGTTATTAATATTATCAAAAAATTAGAAAACCTATCAAATAGAATTAAAGATCAAGAGGATCCATTAAATAGATTAAGCGAGGCACTAGGAAAATTAAAACATGAGGATCTTGATGTAAATCAACTTGAACAAATGAAAATACTGGATGTAAAAAAAGCTTTTAAACTATGTCGAGAAATTGAGAATACTAACAATGAATTAAAAAGTTTTTTTTATGAACTTCAGAAAGATACTAAAAACTATAAAGAAAAATTAAAAAAAAAATTTAATAATAAAGTGTGACTATTCAATTAGAGTATTTTGATAATAGTTTATTATTAAAAACAGATAAGAAACTTCCAAATTCTATTATATTTCAAATTAAATTCTATGGTTTTAAATCTAGTCAAGATGAGCAAAATGTCTTCGTCAATAGTTCTGTTGATTTTGATTTGGGTGAATTAATTGAATTTCTAAACAGTAATAAAATAGAACTATATTTATGTGATAAGACAAAAAAAATTTTAGAAAATCAGACTAATAAAGTAAATACTTTCAAAGTTAAAATAGATTTTCTTAGAGAAGCAAAAGAGAATATAGATACAAATAGTTTTAATGAATTTTGTGCAAGTATCGACTATTTAAATCGTCCATTAAAACCACACCAGGAAAAAAGTTTATATCATTTAGATAAAGCAAACTGTGCAGCAAATTTTTCTGTTCCAGGTAGTGGTAAAACTTCAGTAGTATTAGCATTTTATGAAAAATTGAAATTAAAAAATGAAGTTGATGCCATTTTTTTAATAGGTCCAAAAAATTGTTATTACTCCTGGAAAACAGAATTTAAATTAAATTTAAATAGAGATCCAAAATTACAAATTTTGGACGAGAATAAAGAGAAAAGAAAATTTATCTATGAAAATTCTTTGAATAATGAGGTTTATGCATGTCATTTTTCTACCGTTGCAAATGATTTGACGCTTTTAAAAGAATTTCTATATAAAAAAAAATTTCTTTTGGTGATAGATGAGGCTCATAATATTAAAAAAATTGGAGGTTTGTGGTCAAATGCAATATTGAGTTTAAGATATCTAAGTAAGTATAAAATAATTTTGACAGGCACACCAATGCCTCAGGATTTTAAAGATTTCTATAATTATCTTGATTTTCTTTATCCAGATTTTGAAGTAATTAATTCANATGAGAAAGCTCAGATTGAAGTTTTTATGGACAATAAAAAGTTTGATGAGGCAGCAAATTTAATAAATAATAAAATTTATCCCTTTTATACCCGAGTAACAAAAAAAGAACTTAAATTATCTAAACCTAATTTTTTAANGCCNTATCNNATAAAAATGAACCCTATAGAAAAAAAAATTCATGANGCNATNACANCAAAAATAAAATATTANGCTAAAAATGATTATCTAAAAAATATTGATCTAATAAAAAAAATACAAAAAGCTAGACTAATAAGACTAAGACAGACTTGCTCTTACGTAAAAAATTTAATTACAGCTATTCCACCTGATTTAAAACAAGGAGATGAAAATCTTTTAAGTGATCAAGATTTGAGAAACCTTATAGCAAAATATGATTTGAATGAAAAACCAGCTAAAATTTTTAAACTTAAAGAATTATCAAAAAAATTAATATCTAAAGGTGAGAAAGTTTTAATATGGTCAACACATTTAAAGACAATTGATTTAATTACAAAAGAATTATCTAGAGAAGGAATAAATATTAGTAAAATTACTGGAAAGACAAAATTAAAGGAAAGAGAAGAAATAAAGGATAAATTTAACGATAGTTCATCAAATCTTGATGCTATTATAGCCATACCTCAAGCTTGCTCAGAATCTATTTCACTACACAAAGCATGCCACCATGGGATTTATTACGATATGAATTATAATACATCTGAATTCCTACAATCACTTGATAGGATACATAGAGTGGGAGGCTCTGAGAAAAATCCAGTATTTTATTATTTCCTACAATATGAAAATTCTATTGACTTAAAAATTTATGAAAGAGTTTTTGAAAAAGCAAATAGACAAATGAAAGTAATCGAAGAAGATAATTTAACATTTAGCCATCCCGATAGTGATGATTTTGATGATTTATATAGTGATTTAAATTTATGAGTTTTGAAGTATTTGAAAATATTAGTTATCAAAATCTTTCTAAGTTGTTTAGTCTTACAAAAGAGGGATACAAAAATACTTCTGATATAAAATTAAATTATTCAAGAGATCATAACTTTGTTCAAGAAAATCTGAATTTTTTGATTGAAATTGAAATATTCAAATTAGCAAATGATCAAATATATCTTGAAGAAGATAGCACTCAATTCAAAAGTCTTCTCATTAAAAAGATATTTCAAAAAAATGCTTACTTTCTTTTATTAAAAGAATACTTAAATAATTTTGAATTAGATAATAATAACCAATATAGTTTCGAACCAACATTAAATTATAATTTTACAACAAGTGATTTAAGAAATTTTTTAATAAGTTGTAATCTAATAAAAAATAAAGATAGTAAGTATTTTTTGTTAGATGAGAATATTTTAGAAAAATTTAAAAGAAAAAAAATATCACCAGCAGAGCTAAAAAAAATAATGCAAGAGAAAGAAAAAATAGGATTAGCTGCTGAGGAATTTATTTTTAAAAAGGAGAAAGAAAAAGTCAGTAAAATAAACAAAAAACTTAATGTTGAACATACGGCTTTAACAGATGTTGCTGCTGGATATGATATACTCAGCTATAATAACAATGAGGAAAAAATTTTTATAGAAGTAAAAGCTGTTTCCAGCTCAAACTTTAAATTTTATTTAACTTCAAATGAATTTAATACTTCTAACATATTAAAAAATAACTATTTCTTATACCTGCTTCCAAGAGACTTGAGTAATCCAGAGCAGTTTGATTATGATAATCTTTTAATAATAAATAATATTAATGAAAATATCTTCAAAAACCATACAGAGTGGAAAATAGAAAATGAAAACTATTTAATTTTTAAAAAGAATTAATTATAAAATTATGGAAAAAAAAGGTAAAATTAATAATGCCAAAAAGATTAACAGTATTATGGATTATTTCATTTATCAGCGCATTAATATTATTAAATCTAATGAAAACTTATGAAGATACATCAAAAGCTATTATTGATAACATCTTGTTTATAGCGTGCACCTTATTTGTTGGAGGATGGATTTTCAGGTTAATTATAATTAAATTTTTACCAGAGTCCGAGCCAATAAAAGTAAAAAAAATTAAAAATAAAAAAAAAAAAGAAATATCTAAAGAATTAACACCTTTGCAACTTATATTATTTTATCCAATATGTACATTTTCATGTATGATATTAATTGGTTTAATTACAAACGGTTTTCAACCTTAGGATATAATGAAAGAATTAACAGCCAAGTTTGATGAGAATATTTCTTTAATAGATTTTGATAAAAAAATAAAAAAATTGATTCAAAATTTTCCATCTGAAATAAATGTACTCGTAAAAGTTATGTCTAAGACTGATTGTATTTTTGTATCGATTGTAGAAAACTTTGACAAAAACGCATTAGAGAGGATAACATGGAGCTTAGCAGGTATAGAGTTGTAGAAATGGATTATAAACTTTTAACAATCATGGTTCCGAGTTTGTTGTGAAAGTGAGTAAAGAACCTTTATTTAAAGTAGCAGATAAAGATGTTCATGGATCTGTTAGAGACCTCACTGCAATATTTAAACATGATGACAATGTCTTTGTCGTTTTCTTTATTAATCATGGAGGACAACAATGTTTTTCACCTGGATATGACAAAAAAGAAGTTTTAGATTTTTTTA